>CAIZGG010000001.1 GCA_903932425.1 uncultured beta proteobacterium
AGATGCGTTTCGTTTTGATTTTATGAATCAGGATTCGTATCCTGCAGAAGATAAAATTTTAGAGCTGACCGCCACGACCGAAGGCCTCTGCTACGGAGTCGTACAGTGGATTCGCATCGAATTAAACGCCGATACCAATTGGGAAAACCCTCCGACTGATATCCGCTCAACGACCGCCTGGCAACGCACAATTTATCGCTTTGATCAGCCCTTACAGTTAACAAAAGGCATGGTCGTAAAAATTGCTGCAAGCCACGATCGTGCCTCGCCTTGGTTTGATTTAGCAAAATAATCTGCGTGGGGCTGCGCGCTCGGGCAGCAGACTTTGCCGAACGCCTGTAACATTTTTGCCCCGTTAGCAGGCTGTAGCACTCAGTTGTGTGAGGCTTGTACTGCATGGCTCTAAGCCACTTAGGGTACTACGCAATCAGCGTACTGCTATGCGTGACTGTAAGCGCTTCACCAGCATTGAAGCGCCAAACGAGATCACAAAGTACACCAGCGCCGCAAAGATATACATCTCGACCAAGCGACCGTCGCGCTGAGCTACTTTACTTGCTGCGCCTAAAAAGTCGGTTAAGGACAACACATAGACCAACGAAGTATCTTGAAACAAAATAATCGACTGCGTGAGCAACAGCGGTGTCATCGCCCGAAAGGCCTGGGGCAATACGATGTAACCCATCACTTGGTGATAGCGCATACCCAGCGCTTGCGCCGCGGCAAACTGACCACGCGGAACTGCCTGAATCCCGGCGCGCATGATCTCTGAAAAATAGGCTGCTTCAAATAACGAGAACGTGACCAAAGCAGACATAAAGGCACCAACGGCCATCGGCCGTTCAGACCCCATCACCCATTGCCCAATGTAAGGCAGTAAGAAATAAAACCAAAAAATCACTAACACCAAAGGTAACGATCGAATGATATTGACGTAGGTGGCAGAGAACTTTTGCAACACCACAAATTTTGATAAACGCATCAACGCCAAGATGGTGCCCAAAACGATACCCGCTCCCGTCGCCAACCCGGTCAGCATTAAGGTAAAGGACATACCGTCTTTGAACAAATAAGGCCAGCTGCGCGCGATCACATCAAAATCGAAATTACTAAACATGGCGCGCCTTTAATGAACAACCACGTTAGCCGACGCACCGAGATAACCTGGCACAGCGATCGATTTTTCAAGGCGACGCATCAGGACCGTCACGATCATGTTGGTCAGCAGATACAGCAAGGTTGCTACGGTAAAAGCCTCGAACACTTGAAACGAAAATTCTTGCATTGAGCGCGCACGGGCAGTGAGTTCCATTAACCCGATGGTCAAAGCAACCGAGGTATTTTTAATCGTATTCAACAGTTCTGAGGTCAGTGGCGGAAAAATAATCCGAAACACCATGGGCATTAAAACGTAACGATACGTTTGCGCTGTGGTCATGCCCAGCGCAGTGCTCGCCATGCGCTGCCCTCGGGGCAACGACTCGATACCCGTACGAACCTGTTCAGCAACACGCGCTGACATAAACAAGCCAACTCCCAACACCCCGTTATAAAACGCGGCGTTGGGCAATTGCTTGAGCCAGTCACCGACATGTTCGGGCACTAACTCGGGCACAACGAAATACCATAGGAACAATTGCACAAGCAGTGGTATGTTGCGAAAAAACTCAACATACGCATTACCCGCGATGCGCCCCGCTCGGCTTGGCAAGGTCCGCATCACACCTACAGCCACACCCAGCAGCATGGCAATGATCCAGGCAAAGAACGCCGTGGTGAGCGTCCATGCCAGGCCGGAAAGCAGCATCTCAAGGTAGGTGCCCTTACCTTCAGGCGACACCTCAAATAAAATGCCCCAGTTCCATTTGTAATTCATGCTGCGATCCTGTTATTACGCCGTGACAACAGCTTATGAAAAATAATCAACGGGCGCGTTATCGCGTTAACTCATCCCAGATCATGCGGCAACAAGCAACGTAATACCGAGGAGCGTCGTTGCAAAGGACTCCCCGATATGACGCTGCACTGTCAAAAATCAATAGCTGGCAGGATCAGGATTGTCTGTTGGGTTTGCTAGTGCTTTCTTCATTTTGTCGGTCATTGGCTGATTCAACACTAAACCCTTGGGTGGTACGGCCTTGTCAAACCACTTTGAATACAAGGCTGGCATCTCGGCAGACTTGTACAGTTTGCTGGCGGCAGCAGTGACCATCTTGTTGAAAGGGGCGTCATCACGCGGCATCATGAAAGCATAGGGTTCAGGATTTGACAGCGTGTCTTCTGAAATCGCGAAGTCACTTGGCTTTTTAGAGCCTGCAACCAAACCCGCTAACAAAATATCATCCATCACAAACGCAGCGGCGCGACCGGTCTCAACCATCAAGAAAGCCTCTGGATGATCTTTAGCAGCCAAAATTGTCAGGCCAAGGTTTTGCGCTGTATTCGCTTCTGAGATTTGCTTGAGATTGGTTGAACCGGCTGTCGACACAACGGTTTTACCTTTTAAGCTTGCAAGATTAGTGATGCCTGAACTCTTTTTGTAAACAAAGCGTGTGGCAGTCAGGTAATAGGTGGGGCCAAATGCCACTTGCTTTTGACGCTCGGCGTTGTTGGTCGTTGAGCCGCACTCAAGATCGATCGTGCCGTTCGCGATCAACGGGATGCGTGTCGCTGAAGTGACTGGTGCGAGCTTAACTTGCAGGTTAGGCAACTTGAGTTCGTTTTTGATTTCATTGACGACATACATGCAAATGTCGACTGCATAACCAATGACTTTTTGCTGATCGTCGTAATACGAAAAAGGCAACGATGCATCGCGATGACCAACAGTAATCGTGTTGGTTTCTTTAATTTTTTTAAGCGCACCTGTTAGTTCTTGCGCAACCGCTGTGCTACCAATCACGACCGTCGCGAGCGCAACCAGGCCGTGCTTAAGGGTTTGACGAAACATGTTTAGACTCCGGTAGATTTCTAGATGGCACTGCGTTTAAGCCTGAGTCAGGCAAAATCCAACAACAGTGCCGCTTGGGAGATTGAAAAGTAATAACCCACGCCCCTATTTTGCACTGCAACAGGGTATTTACGCCAGCGGGTTCGCCCTAATCAACGTTAATTTTTGCCTTTTTTACAACCTCGCCCCAGCGTGCGCGCTCTTGGGCGATGAAATGAGCAAATTCTTGTGGAGTATCGCCAATCAATAACGCACCATCGTCGCGCATCCGTTTGGTGCCCTCGGGCGACTTCAGTGCAAGCGCAACCTCAGTTTGCAAGCGACTGACAATCTCGGTTGGGGTGCCCGCTGGCGCCATTAAGCCATACCACTGCGAAGTTTCAAAGCTTGGGTAACCGCTTTCAGCGATGGTAGGCACCTCGGGTAATGATGACGCACGGGCGCTTGAACCAACAGCCAGAGGCATGAGCGCCCCTCCTTTAATCTGTGCCACGAGTGAAGGTAAGCCATTAAAGGTTGCCTGCGTTTGCCCACCAATCAAATCAGTCAACATTGGGCCCGAGCCCTTGTAAGGCACATGCACCAAGTCAATGCCTGCCTCAGCCGCAAAGTATTCCATCGCCAGATGCCCGGCGCTGCCGTTGCCCGCTGAACCATAATTGATTGAGCCAGGTTTCGCTTTGGCCGCTGCAACGAAGTCGGCCAGCGTTTTAAAGCCTGAACGCTGACTGACTGCAATCACGTTCGGAACCTTTGCGATCAAAGAAATCGCGACAAAGTCTTTGACCGGATCGTAGGGCAGCTTCGCACCGAAGAGCGCAGGGTTGACGGCAAGCGTCCCCACATGTCCAAGAATTAGTGTGTAGCCATCGGGCGCCGCACGCTTAACCTCAGCCATCGCAATATTCCCGGCTGCGCCGGGTTTATTTTCAACATACACCGACTGACCCAATTGCGCCGTGAGGCTGCTGGCCACAGAACGTGCGACGATTTCAGACGTGCCACCAGGCGCAAACGGCACAACGAAACGAATCGCTTTGTCGGGGTATTGCGCCCAAACACTTGAAGCGCAACACAGCAAGAGACCAGCGAACGAAGCACAAATTTTCAAGACAGATATTCTGTGCATCTTCACTCTTTCATTTGGCTCACGAATGCTTTGAGTTCATCAGGCATGCGAGCAAGTGATTTTGTCCATTCAGCGCCGGACATAAAGGCGACTAGCGGGGCATCGTTCTTAATTGTTTTCAAAAACTCGGGGTCTGCGAGCGTGTCTTGAATTGCCTGCTGCAGGCGATCAGCAATCTCTTGAGGCAGAGCCTTGGGGCCTGCAATGCCACGCTCTGAACTCACCCTCAAATCAAAACCAAACTCTTTGATCGACGGAACATCTTTAATCACATCCACGCGAGTTGGGTTGAGCACAAGCATGCCAACTGCCACATCAGGGTCACCATAGCCAGCCAAGAACTCGCCAATACTTGAAAAGGCGTAATCCACATGGCCCCCCATTACGGCGCTTTTGTAATCACCAGCACCTTTAAAAGCAATGTCTGTTCCTTTAACACCTGCCGCCTGCTCGATTTTTAGCAAGGATTGATGACCGCTGGTGCCCCGACCACTGGTGGCAAACGAAAGTGAGCCAGGATCTTTTTTAAGCGCAGCAAGTAACTCTGGAAAGGTTCTATATTTTGATTTCTTGTGCATCACCAGCACAGAAGGGTCATCGACCACACGGGCAATGATTTTTAAATCACTGGTCTGATAGGCTGACTGCTTGTACATCGGGATAAACACAAAACCAGGCACGTTGATAAAACCAATCGTGTAGCCGTCAGGTTTAGAGCGGGCGATATACGCTGACGATATTTCGCCGCCCGCACCAGGCTTGTTGACAACCACGATACGAGCCTTGCCACCGAGTTTTTTTTCAAGAAATGGCACCAAGGCACGTGCCATCAAGTCGGTGCCACCGCCAGGCGCAAAGCCAACAATTAACTCAATTGCTTGATCATCAGGCCAAGCCGCTGAACTCGTAATCGGAAACGCCCCCAACGCCGAGAGCAAACCTGCGACTAACCATTTTTTGAAAATATTATTCATTTGTCTCGGCACTCAGTCGTAAAAAAAGAACAGGGAATGATGACCAAATACGGTTTTACTGCGGGCGGTCTGACAGCGGGCATCGATGCGACAGGTTGATCATTCAATCGATCAGGCGCCTGACATCAATGCCCTTGCCTTGAACGCCTTAAAGCGGCGCTAAGCCAAGCGTCTGACGGAAACGATTTTTGATGTAGACGCCGTCACGAGACGGAAAGGCGCGTGGCACATCGTCGGCTTTGACATAGACCTGCGCGAACGACACACCTGAGCGCGCTCCGACATTCTGCGCAATGGTTTTGACTTCGCTGGCGTCTCTGACTTTGAACGAATTGGCGATGCCACAGCCTTTCGCGACTGCCGTCAGATCGGTACCGAGACTGCTGTGGCTATGCTGCATACCCGTTTCACCAAAATGGCCGTTATCAAGCACGACGATTGTGAGGTTTTTTGGTTGCTGCGCGTTAATCGTTGCTAGGCCTCCGATCCCCATCAGTTGCTCGCCGTCGCCCGTGATCACAAGCACTGACTTGTTTGGCTGCGCCAGGGCAAGGCCAAGACCGATCAACGCCGCGCCACCCATGGCACCCCACATATAAAAGTTTTCATCGCGATCACCTGCTGCAAATACGTCATAGTTCGACGAACCCAGGCCAGGAACAACTAACGCCTCAGGGCACAGGGCTAAAAGGTCTTTCACAAAAGCGCGGCGCTCGATCGTGCCAGAAAAAGCTGGAATATTGCTCATAATGCTTCCTATCTTTAAAAGTTAGCGTGTTGAAAATGCTGTGATCAGCTCGTGCTTAATCACGCACCCATTTTTTGCGACCAATCAAGCTTTGTGATAACAAAATGGCAACACGATCACCCGCCTCAAATACTGAATCCAACGCTGCGCTCACAACATCTTCAACTTCGTCAGCCTTGCTCACACGATAGACCGTGATTCCCATGAGCTCCATCACACCCTGAGTGGCTCGACTCATCGGGCCTTGCCAAGGATTGAACTCGGCGTACTCGCCGCGCATGGTGACGAGACTCAAAAACGGAAACCGGCAACTATCAAGCAAAGACATCATGTTGATGCAATTACCCACGCCGCTACTTTGCATCAGCAACGCATGGCGATCACCGCCCAACCAAGCGCCGGCTGCAATCGCAACGCCCTCTTCTTCGGTGGTCAAGACAATGCCACGCATGTCAGGATCAGCGTGCACGCGACGAATCACGTGCGCATGACCTGCGTCAGGCACGTAAGAGACTTGTTTGATACCACCCTTTTTTAGAACATTAAAAATATCATCTTGCCAGGGGTGTGTCTGGCTGTCGTTTGGAGCTGCTTTACTCGTCATGTCTCGACCTTTGTTATGTAGTACGTGAAATTAAATAAACTTAAATTTATTATGTCTGGACTTTATGGCCTCAAGACATTACCCCTAAGACCATCAAACTTAAATTTGTCAGGCTTTTACTGCGCGGCCTGATGAAATGTCTCTCAACAGGCCACATAACCTTACTTTAGCAAACTTGCGGTCACATCAGGAGATGTCGGGTAAGGCAAGGCAGTGACTAAAATTTTGGTTGGTACAGTCTGTGCGAAAAGTTTAGGTAAATCGAGCACGACATAATTTGAGCGATGGTTATAGTCAGCAAGGTACATCTTGCTATTCGTTAGGTCTTTAATCGCCACCCATTGCGTATAGTCAGACACGACACCATTGGCAGTTTTTGTTGCGGCGATACCAATTGGTATATCAACATTGTTTAGCAGGTGACCAATCAACTGAACCCCTTCTTGCGCATTGACCGGTTGGGTGGCGTAATGCCTCAAAAACGCACTGCGAATAAAACGCGCGGGTGGCGTGTATTCTCCGGGCATACCTGCGAGCCCTGTGCCCTGCCCCATCTCAGTCACGTTCGTAGAGCCAACTTTTACGCTAGAGGCCCCAAACACACTCAGGTTCAAATAATTACGGACATTCGTCAGGTGCCAGTCGTAGGTCGGCGCATTGGTTAAGACGTGGGCAGCATTGGCATGCATTTTTAGTTGCCCGTCAACATATTCAACGACCAAGCCGTCATTGGTTTTGTCGGTAAAGATGAAGTGAAGGGTTGGGGGTGTTGGCCCTGCGTTAAGTGAGTCATCGGCCCAGACTTTGATCTTTGGCAAGCCCGCTTTTAACTCTGCCACGTTCGCAAAATTACCGAGTGCCCATGTGCCAAAATCCAAGATTGAAATATATTCTTTGTCTTGCGGCTCAACCGTTTGATATTTGGTAAAGCCTGGCAAGAAATTGCCGCTAAAAGCCATCCCTGCTGAATTTTGACCTTCTAGAAGTACGTTGCCCGGAATAACGCCAGGGCCAATACCCACCACGGCATATTTTGTTTTCAACTCAATTTCAGCGAGCTTGAGCGCAGCGGGAGCGGTCATCTTATAAGGTGTCCCGACAGGCAGGCTCAGCACTTGCCATTGCATGTCGAAGGCCCACTCCATTGTGCGCCCCGCGATCACTACACCGTCTTTGGTCTGGATATCAATGGCGGTGCATGCCAGCGCGACATTCGTGGCAAAAATTCCAACACAAAGGGCAATTTTTTTAAACATTGTTTATCCTAAAAAGAGAACAAAAATTGAACGACATCAGCACCGATCGTACGTCCGGTTGCCGGATTCCACCACACCTGTCTGAGTCTGAGTCTGAGTCTGAGTCTAAGTCTGAGTCTAAGTCTAAGTCTGAGTCTGAGTCTGAGTCTGAGTCTAAGTCTGAGTCTGAGCTTAGCGCTGCACAATAGGCAATGGTAAAGCTGTTTTGTAACGCACTTGTTTCAACGCGAAGCTTGAACGGATTTTTTCAATGCCCGGGATCGGAGTCAGCTGCTCAAGAATAAATTTTTCGAGCGCCCCGATATCAGCCACAGCGACACGAATCAAATAATCGCTGTCACCGGTCATGAGATAGCATTCCATCACCTCATCATGTTCGCAAATACTCCGCTCGAAGTGAGCCAGCGATTCTTTGCTTTGGCTCGTTAAGCTAATGCTGATGAATACATTGAGCCCCAGGCCCAGTGCAGCCGCGCTGGCCAAGGCGACGTAGCGATTAATGACGCCAGCACTTTCGAGTGCACGCACGCGCGCCAGGCAAGGGGACGGGCTTAAGTGCACACGTTTGGCGAGCTCGATATTTGACAGCGCACCATCGAGCTGCAGCTCTTGCAAGATTTTTAGATCAGTTGCGTCTAGCTTCATAGATCGAATACAGCTTCATAAATCACTATTAACGGATTTTTATTTTTAATAAATTAATAACTACAGTATTTTATGCTTTAAATAATACATTTAATCTATATTTAAAGCACCTCATGCTGCGAAGTTTTCTCTAGAATGGTCAAATTCTTTCATCATGACACCTAGAAGGCCTAGACCGCCCATGAATGCCTCGATCGACCCCCGTTTAAGCGCTCTGCTCACCACAACCGATACCGACGCACAAGAGACCGGCGAATGGCGGGAAGCATTTTTAGCCGTCTTGGCCGCCGAAGGCCCAGAGCGCGCCCGCTTCTTGTTAGATGAGCTAGTACGCACCGCACACACCGCAAAGATTGGCTGGCGTCCTGAACTGAGCACGCCCTATGTCAACACGATTTCGGTCGATCAGCAGCCTGTGTTTCCGGGCGATCTGGCCGTTGAAGAGCGCCTGGCCTCGATCATGCGCTGGAACGCACTTGCCATGGTGGTACGCGCAAACCAAGCGTATGGCGAACTTGGCGGTCATATCGCTAGCTATGCCAGCGCGGCCGATTTATTCGAAACGGGCTTTAATCATTTTTTTGAAGCGCGCCGTGGCACAGGTCCCGATCAGCATCGCGGTGATCTGGTATTTTTTCAACCCCATAGCGCACCGGGCGTCTACGCACGCGCCTATCTTGAGGGCCGCCTCAGCGAACAAGACTTGATGAATTATCGTCAAGAAATTCGTGCGTCTGACACTGGCGCAGTGGGGCTGTCTAGTTACCCACATCCTTGGCTCATGCCGGACTTCTGGCAGTTTCCGACGGGCTCAATGGGCATCGGGCCAATTAGCTCAATCTATCACGCACGTTTTATGCGCTACCTCAGCCACCGCAATCTCCTTGACTGCTCGGCACGCAAGGTTTGGGGCGTATTTGGCGATGGCGAGATGGACGAACCCGAGTCCATGAGCGCCTTAACCTTGGCCGCCCGCGAAGGCTTAGATAATCTTGTCTGGGTGGTCAATTGCAACTTGCAACGCTTAGACGGCCCTGTTCGCGGCAATGGCCGCATCATTGACGAGCTCGAAAAGCTTTTCACGGGTGCAGGCTGGAACGTCATCAAACTCGTCTGGGGTAGTGACTGGGACGGTCTGTTTGCACGAGATGTGACGGGCGCGTTAACCAGAGCCTTTGCCAATACGGTTGACGGGCAAATGCAAACCTTCGCAGCAAAAGATGGTCGTTTTAACCGTGACACGTTTTTTGGTCAAAACGAAGAACTTGCAAAGCTTGCGCAGGGCATGACCGATGATCAGATTGATCGCTTAAAACGCGGCGGACATGACTTAGTCAAGATCCACGCCGCATACGCATCGGCCGCTCAGCACGTTGGCCAGCCCACCGTCATTTTGGCGCACACCAAAAAAGGCTATGGCATGGGCAGCGCCGGTCAGGGCAAGATGACCACGCACAGCCAGAAAAAATTTGACGAAACTGACTTACTTGAGTTTCGCAATCGCTTCAACCTGCCACTTTCCGATCAAGAGGCAACCTCGCTGGCCTTTTACAAACCAGCCCCGGAAAGCGCCGAGATGCAATATTTACAAAGTCGTCGTGCCACCTTAGGCGGCTATTTACCCAAGCGCGACACGGCGTGCGATATTGTGCCGGTGCCTGCTCTGGTGCAATACAGTGGCTTCGCACTGAATGCCGAAGGTAAAGAGATGAGTACCACCATGGCGTTTGTGCGCATGCTGGGTAATCTTCTTAAGGATTCGACGTTAGGTCCACGCATTGTGCCAATCGTGGCCGATGAAGCCCGCACCTTTGGTATGGCCAACTTGTTCAAACAAGTAGGAATTTATTCAAGCGTCGGACAACGCTATGCACCTGAAGACATTGGTTCAGTGCTGAGCTACCGCGAAGCGCTTGACGGCCAAATCCTTGAAGAAGGCATTTCAGAAGCCGGTGCAATCGCCAGTTGGACAGCAGCGGCGACAAGCTACAGCGTGCACGGTTTGGCAATGTTGCCGTTTTATATTTACTACTCGATGTTTGGCTTTCAACGTGTTGGGGATCAGATCTGGGCTGCAGCTGACCAACGCCCACGCGGCTTCTTGTTGGGAGCAACCTCGGGTCGCACCACACTCGGCGGCGAAGGCTTGCAGCACCAAGACGGCTCGAGTCATCTTCATGCAGCCACCATCCCCAACTGCAAAGCCTACGACCCCGCCTTTGCAGGCGAGATGGCGGTGATCGTTCATCAAGGCATTCAAGACATGATGATCGAGCAACGTGACGTGTTTTATTACATCACGCTGATGAACGAAAATTATGCGCAACCAAGCTTGCCCACCGAAGTGCACGAGCAAGTCATACGCGGGTGCTATTTGTTTGCTAGGTATGCAGCTCAGGCAAACAATTCGACGATTGCCAAAACATTGGTCAATGTCTCAGGCGTGACCGTGCCAACCGCGACGAGCAACACTGCGCCCGCAGCTGTGACGCTGCTTGGCTCAGGTGCGATCCTGACCGAAGTGATCAAAGCAGCTCAGCAACTCGCTGCTCAAGGCGTGACCGCCTATGTCTACAGCGTCACCAGCTGGAGCGAACTCGCTCGCGACGGTCTGGCCTGCCAAGAGGCTCGCTTAGCCGGCTCTGACAACGCGGGGGTACCCTTTATTTATACGCAGTTAGGCTCAAGCCAAGGCCCGATCATCGCAGCAACAGACTATGTGCATGCCCTGCCAGAATCCGTACGCGCTTACCTGCCCGCTGATCGTCGCTATTTAACGCTAGGCACAGACGGCTTTGGCCGTAGTGATACCCGTGCCGCCTTGCGCGAGTATTTTGGTGTGGATGCGGCTGCCATCGCGCGCGCAGCATTGCTCGCCTTAAAATAGTAGGATGCCCTCGACACCAACTCAAGCACCAGGACTGGTTCTAGACGCCTGTATTTTGATGTCTGGTCTGCTTCGGCCGTTGCTTCTCAATCTGGCGCACGCTGGCCTTTTGATGCCGCTCTGGACGGACAAGATCGGCCAAGAATGGCAACGTAATGCCGCTCGTCTGTGGCCGATTGAGCCCGAGCTTTTAAAAAATGAATGGCAGCTGATGCAAGAGCAATTTCCACACTCAAACATGGGCGACGTGACCGAGTTTGAGGCAGCCCTTCGACACACCGATCGTAAGGATAAACATGTAGCCGCTGCCGGTATCGCTGGTGTCGTCAAACAGGTGGCCCAGCCGATCAGCGTATTGACCTGGAACCTCAAAGACTTTAGCCGCTCTGAATTACGTAAACAGCAACTCGGTCTGATTGACCCCGATCGGTTGTTATCTCAGTGGTGGCCCAACCAGCCCTCAATTTTGCAGCGCCAGATCGACACCACAATTGCAGACCTTTTTGCAACAGGCAGGCGCCAGCCTGAACCCATCGTGGCGCTGCTCAAACGCGATCGTTTGTTTCGACTTGCGGGCTGCTACGAACGGCTGGCGCAGCAAAGCGCGAGCATGCCTTCGAAATCATTAAGTCACTTAAACGAGGCGTCGAATCAACGCGAAAGGCGCAACAACTCAACGTGAAAGGTGCAACAACTCAACGTGAAAGGTGCAACAACTCAACGTGAATGATTTGATCTGGCATTGATGCCCAAAGAAAAACCCCCGCTTGCACCTAGGTGCAAGCGGGGGTTTTTTGCTTGATGCCGAAGTCAGTCTAAAGATTTAAGCTCTAAACCAGCCTAGAACGTTAGACCACACAGCTTACGCCTGTGGTGCTGCTGGTGCTTCGGGTGCAGCAGCAGGAGCCTCAGCGGCAGCAGGAGCAGCGCCTTCGGTTTGTTGCTCAATACCACCAATAGCCTTAACTGACAGACGCAGACGACCTTTGTCATCGGCCTCGATCACTTTGACGCGCAGGGGCTGACCGACTTTGAGTACGTCGTTGATGTTGGCGATGCGGTAGTTGGCGATCTCAGAGATATGTAGCAAACCATCGCGGCCAGGCAAGACCTGAACAATGGCGCCAAAATCTAACAGACGCAATACGCTGCCTTCGTACACCTGACCCACTTCAACTTCTGCAGTGAGTTCAGAAATACGACGCTGTGCTTCGTGAGCACGATCAAGATCGGCACTCGAAACAACGATGGTGCCGTCATCTGAAATATCGATCTGGCAGCCGGTTTCTTCGGTCAACGCACGAATGGTCGCGCCGCCCTTACCGATCACATCACGAATCTTTTCAGGATTGATTTTCATCGTGAGCATACGTGGTGCAAAGGCTGACAATTCAGTGCGTGCACCCTGAGTCGCTTCGCGCATTTTTGCCAGAATATGCAAACGGCCGTCACGGGCTTGCGCCAGTGCGACTTGCATGATTTCTTTGGTAATACCTTGGATTTTGATATCCATTTGCAAAGCAGTAATACCTTGTTCGGTACCAGCCACCTTGAAATCCATATCGCCCAGGTGATCTTCATCGCCCAGGATATCTGTCAGCACGGCAAATTTGCCGGCATCCAGAATCAAACCCATTGCAACACCAGCAACCAAGTCTTTAACTGGCACGCCAGCATCTAACATAGCGAGTGAGCCGCCGCAGACGGAAGCCATTGACGACGAACCATTTGACTCGGTGATTTCAGAGACCAAACGAATGGTGTACTGGAAGTCAGCGGCATTAGGCAGCAAAGGCACGAGCGAACGTTTGGCCAAACGACCATGACCGATCTCGCGACGCTTTGGTGTACCCACACGACCCGTTTCGCCAGTAGCAAACGGAGGCATGTTGTAGTGCATCAGAAAACGATCGCGGTACTCGCCCATCAAGGCATCGATCACTTGTTCGTTTTGCTTGGTACCCAAGGTTGCGATCACAAGCGCTTGGGTTTCACCGCGCGTAAACAAGGCGCTACCGTGTACACGTGGCAGTACGCCCATGCGGATGCTAATCGGGCGCACAGTACGTGTGTCACGACCATCGATACGTGGCTCGCCCGACAAAATCTGGCTACGCACAATACGGGCTTCAAGATCAAACAAGATGTTGTCAACGACCACGCCATCAGGTTTTGGCGTGCCTTGCGCAGTCGCTTCTTCAGCAAGCTTCGCATGCACGTCAGAGTAAACCTGACGCAACTGAGTCGTGCGCTCTTGCTTTTGACGAGTTTGGTAGGCTGCGTTCAGCGGGCCTTGTGCAGCAGCCGTGACGGTTGCAATCAAAGCTTCGTTTTTAGCAGCAGGTTTCCAGTCCCAGTCGGGTTTGCCAGCTTCACGTACGAGTTCGTGAATAGCGCCAATCACTGCTTGCATCTGGGTATGACCAAACACCACGCCACCCAGCATGATTTCTTCTGAGAGCTGTTGAGCTTCAGATTCAACCATCAACACTGCGGCTTCGGTGCCGGCAACGATCAAATCCATCTGCGAGGTTTTGAGCTGCGAGGCTGTTGGGTTAACCAGGTACTGACCATCGATATAACCCACGCGTGCGGCGCCAATTGGGCCGTTAAACGGGATACCTGAAATTGCCAGCGCCGCAGAAGCGCCGATCATGGCGGGGATGTCAGGATCGATTTCAGGGTTGCAAGACAACACATGAATGATGACCTGAACTTCGTTGTAGAAGCCCTCAGGGAACAGCGGACGCAACGGACGATCAATCAGGCGCGAGGTCAGTGTTTCTTTTTCGGAAGGCTTGCCTTCACGCTTGAAAAAACCACCGGGGATTTTGCCTGCGGCATAAGTTTTTTCGATGT
Organism: uncultured beta proteobacterium; assembly: GCA_903932425.1. Classification (GTDB taxonomy): domain Bacteria; phylum Pseudomonadota; class Gammaproteobacteria; order Burkholderiales; family Burkholderiaceae_B; genus Zwartia. The sequence continues at coordinate 14,053 of CAIZGG010000001.1, forward strand.
AATCAACGGTCAAGGGGAAAAAATCCTGACCTGACTTGGCATCTTTTTTTGCAACAACAGTTGCGAGTACGACAGTGTCTTCGACAGTAACCAGCACTGCGCCTGAAGACTGACGAGCAATTTCGCCGGTTTCAAGCACAACGGTGTGTTGGCCATACTGAAAAGATTTGGTCACTTTATTGAACATGACATTTATTCCTTACAAATGAAAAACCGTGGGCAGTGCGGCAAAAATGTCGCAGCGACCACGGTTGCTTCACGGGGAGACTGCCCCATGGATTTTGATCACTTACGCAGACCGAGTTTTTCGATCAACGAGCGATATGAATCTGGGTTGCGGCCCTTGAGATAATCGAGCAGCTTACGGCGACGGCTAACCATACGCAGAAGGCCGCGACGTGAG
>CAIZGG010000002.1 GCA_903932425.1 uncultured beta proteobacterium
CGTTGCAGCTGGCGTAGTTACTTTCGACTATCGTTGAAACCGAGGCGATCAAATCTCAACCGTTGATTCTGGATGATTCGACACAGAAGATTCAACCATCGATTGTCAAAAAGATCGAAGAAGTGATGCTTTCACTGAAAGGAAAATTATCTGTTTTGCTACTTGAACAGTATTTTGATTTTGCCCAAACCGTCTCAGATGACTACATTGTCATGATGAAGGGGCAATGTGTATCAAGCGTGAAAGGATACGAAATGGAAGTAAACAATGCCAGAGCATTAGTTGCCATTTAGGCGTGTTACCGCAAAGCGAGACCAGTTGGTACAACACTTTTATTTACATTGCACAGGGGTTGATCATGAGTTGGTTAAAAGATTCAATTATGTATACACGCGGTGTCGCGAAAGGCGCGCGTGGTGTCACGCACAAGTTGACAGAAGAACGTCAGGGTAAGTTTCACTACACAATTGGCCCTTATTCAGAACCCGTGATGCACATTGCCCCGGGCGATCGCGTCATCGTAGATACACGAGACGCCTTTGATGGAAAGATCCAAACTGAGCGGGACATGCCATCTCAAAAATTGCAAATGCCTTTTCTAAATCCACAAAATGGCCCCATTATGATTAAGGGTGCCGAAAAGGGCGATGTGATCGCAGTTCACATCGAATCGATGTTACCGCGCGGCAAGAACCCACGCGGCACATGCTGCTTAATTCCTCGCTTCGGCGCCCTGACGGGCACTGACGCAACCGCCATGCTGAACGACCCACTGCCCGAGATCACGCGCAAAATTGATCTCGATGAAAAAGGGGTTTACTGGAGTAAGCGCGTTACCTTACCCTATTGCCCTCATATCGGCACACTCAGTCTGTCGCCCGAGATTGATTCAATCAATTCGCTTACACCCGATATGCACGGCGGAAATATGGATGTTCCTGATATGGGCCCCGGTAGCATTACCTACTTACCGGTGCGTTCACCCGGCGCACGTTTGTTTATTGGCGATGCCCATGCCTGCCAAGGTGATGGCGAAGTGTGTGGCACCGCGGTTGAATTCGCAAGTCGCACCACTATTCACGTTGATCTCATCAAAAATTGGCAAATCAACTGGCCGCGCTTAGAAACCGATAAGATGGTGATGGCGATTGGTAGTGCACGCCCTCTCGAGGATGCCACGCGAATCGCGTATAGTGAACTCGTGCTTTGGCTCGAAAAGGAATACGGCTACGACAAGTGGGACGCCCTGATGATGCTGAGTCAGTGTGGCAAAGTCAGGCTCGGTAATTTTGTCGACCCAAAATACACTGTAGGTGCAGGTATCAGCAAAACTTATTTATTACCGGAGGCATAAATGGATCTCGGCTTAAAGGGACTTAAGGCGATCGTGACGGGGGGCACTAAAGGCATTGGTCGGGCTATTACCGAAACCTTTGTAAAAGAAGGTGTACACGTTGCCTTTTGCGCGCGCAATGCCGCCGAAGTTGCACAAACCGCAGCTGAATTCTCAGCCTGCGGCGTGACAACCATTGGCACAGTAGTTGACGTCGCAGAGGGCCCAGCCCTGGCTGCCTGGGTTGCCTCAGCTGCGCAAGCCCTTGGTGGTCTGGATATCGTAGTCGCAAACGTCAGCGCCTTAGCGATCCCAAATGAAGAGGCAAACTGGCAACGAGGCTTTGACGTTGACATGATGGGGACCGTGCGGCTTGTGAATGCATCGATGCCATTTCTAGAACGCAGTCAGTTCGCGTCGATCGTGACGATATCAAGTGTTTCTGGGCGCGAGATTGATTTCGCTTCGGGACCCTACGGTGCGTTTAAGGCAGCCATCGTTCATTACACCCAAGGTATCGCCTATCACAACGCAGGTAAAGGAATTCGCGCAAACACAGTTTCACCAGGTAACACCTATTTTGAGGGCGGTGTTTGGAATCAAATCGAAACGGGCAATCCCGACCTGTATAAAATTGCACTCGGGCTGAATCCAACCGGGCGTATGGGCACCCCACAAGAAATGGCCAATGCGGTAGTATTCTTAGCCAGTCCTGCCGCGAGTTTTATTACCGGCACGAATCTCGTCGTGGATGGCGCGTTGACCAAAGGCGTTCAGTTGTAATGATATTCACAATCGTGTCGTGATCGATGATCCAAAGAGGCCAGACCGAGTCAATCGGTCTGGCTTTTTAGCGATGGGCCTCATCTCGACAGTGCCCATCACATTAAGAAGACACAGGCTGCGCACTTGTTCAAAACTTGATGGTCTTCACCACTTTGCCCCAAGTCTCGTATTCTTGAGCGACAAAAGCACGCATCTCTTGAGGGGTCGTGGGATCAGCCGCCATGGCTGCGCCATTTAAACGCTCTAGCGTGACGGTGTCGTGCAACGACGTAACGATGGCTTGATTAAGCTTTTGAATGATGTCAGCGGGCGTGCGGGCAGGGGCGATAGAACCATACCAATTAACCTGCACTTCGTCCCACTGAATCCCCGAGTCGGGTTCGTTGCGCAGGATCGCTTGACCCGCCAGCATGAACCAGTCATCCCAAGGCTGCTTAGCTTGCCAACCTACCCGATGCTGATTTGAGGTTCCCCTTCGCTTGAACCAGTAGACCGGCCTTCCCTAAACCAAAGGCAGGCATGTTCGCGTACACGTTCTCATAAGTACCGGGGCTGGCTTTGTAGGTTTCGTGCCATATGCCAACACTACCGTCTGTACCAAC
>CAIZGG010000003.1 GCA_903932425.1 uncultured beta proteobacterium
GCCTGGCGCGCAAAATGCCACACTCGCAACCAGCTGGGCCATTTTCGGTTCACCGTGACCTTGACCTGCTTCACGGGCAAATCGTGCTCAAAATCATGAGCGATCACGGTCACGTCATGGCGCTGCGCCAACACTTCGAACAGATTGACCCCATAGGCTTCGGCACCACCAAAGCGGCGACCAAAGCGATCAATCAGAAGTGCGATCCGCAAGCGTTCAGACACGTCGACGGTTCTCATGTTGGGTTAAGCATTGAAACAAAAAGCGTAATAGTGGAGTTGTACGCCAGATTCCAACCCGTGGGAGCGCGTAGAAATCGTCTGAAACATTTGCCAAACCCCGCGCGGTGCTGGTGGCATTGGTGTATCCGGCTTCTTGAGCCAACTGCTGGTGTTCGGGCCCGAAATCACCATAGGGATAACAAAAAGCGGTGACCTCTGAGCCAAGTAACTCAGAGAGCACCTGGCGCGAACGCGTTACTTGCTCGCGGGCCGCCTCGAGCGACAACTCGGGCAGATGCACATGATCAAGCGTGTGCGAACCGACCTCTTGACCCGCTCGCGCCCAAGCCAGCATCTCTTGCTTAGACATCAGCGCTGAGGGCATGACCCCTTTGTGGATATCCCACACATTGCTGCCATCAAATTGATTGGCAACAAAGTAATTGGTTGACGTAAATTGATATTTTTGCAGCACAGGCAAAGCGTGTTCAAACACGTTGCGGTAGCCGTCGTCAAAGGTGATCCCAAAGACCTTACCCACTTTTTCTTTTTTGAGGTAGGGCATCAAATCGCGCATGCTCAAGCCGCGATAGCCCAAACGATACATCCAGCGCATCTGTCGCGCGAAGCTTTTGGGGTGTACGGTCAAACCGCGAAACGACGTGCCACGGGCTGCGGGAACCGCAACCTGGTGATACATCAAAATTGGAATTGACATGTTCTGCAACAAAAAGCTCGTAAAAAAGTTCAAGGTAAAGCCTGACGGCTAGTGATAGATCGCCAGCGTCGCTTTCACAAAGTCTGCCAAACCAAATTCACGCTCGGCACGTTGACGGGCTTGAGCCCCCATCTGCGCAAGCTGCTCTGGCTCGAGCAAGATTTTTTGCAACACATTTCTGATCAACTCTGGGCTACGCGGTGGCACAATCCAGCCTTCGCGCTGATCAGTGAGATTTTCAGGTAAGCCGCCGACGCGCGTCACGAGTACGGGCAAACCAAGTGCCATCAACTCGCGGCAGGCGAAAGACAAGGCCTCTTGATAAGACAAGACATAACCAATATCGCAGGCCGCGAGCAACGGACGTACGTCGTCGATCAGACCTGGAAAAGTCACTTGCCCAGCCATGCCGCAATCAGCAACCTGAGCACGCTTAAGGGCGTTGGGCTGATCTCCAATGACAACAATATGAAACCTGGCGCGTTGCTCGGGCGACAATAACGAAACAGCCGTGACTAAGTCTAACCAGCCTTTCTCGTAATCTGTTCCGCCAGCGCTACCAAGAATGATTTTTTGGTCAAAATCTGGGCCTAGGTACTGCTCACGCAAGCGCAGTTTTTCGTGCGGACTGACCGGCGTAAAGTAATCGATATCGATACCATGCCGAACGGTCGTGATCGCCTGACGCTTATATGGCGACTTTAACAAGAGGTCTTTGATGTAATCGCTTACAGCAATCACGTGATCGGTTGCAAAACGCGCGCGCAGCTGATGTCCAAAGCTCGTCAATACGTGGTCATTGTGTTTAGTAAAAACGATGCGAGGTGCCTGACGTAAGCCAAGCGAGGCCAGCATCACCTGTTTATGATCTGCCGAGCCGTTAACGTGAACAGTATCAAAGGAATTGTCGACAAGCAATTTACGCAAAGCCGCGCGATCGGCCAACCACGAAGACGGTCGTGTCGTGAACGTCATATCAACAACTTTAACCCCAGACATGGCCTGTGCCAGACGATACAGGCGACTTGACCCCGGTGTAGCAACAGTCAGTTGATGCTCCCCTACCAGGCCACGCAGCAAATTGACGATATAGGTCACATGGCCGCCGCCGTTGCGTGGATGAAAGTTTGTGAACAGAATCTTCATTTTGACCCAACCCGCTCGGGGGTTGACTGTAACGACCGAGGCTGAGCAAGCGAAGGAGCTTCGTTCAACGGCAGCGCCGCAGTGGAAGATTTACTTTCGTTCGCAGTCACAGCCGAAGTGGGCTGATGGCTTTGGTTTAAAGACACTGACTGAGCGGACTGGTTCACATCGTTGTTGAGGACGGGTTGTGATCTTGGGTGAGCTTCGTTCAAAAACATCAACTTCGAATAACGTAAAAAACTTCCGGAGGCTGCTGTCACCGCGAGTACAAAGCCATGACGACCATCTAAAAACCCGCGTCGTAATAAATAAATACGGATAAAGGTCCAGACACTGTGCTTGATCAAACCAAATACCCCAACGCGCCGCCCCTTGAGAGCCATCATCTGTGCGGCATCACTCGAGTAACGATTAATTTTGGTCACCAAGGCCGCAAGATCGTCAAACGGAAAATGCAAAAACCAAGACTTTAATTTGCCAACCCGCCCGCGCACCAGGACCTGCTCATGCACAGGGACATCGTCAAACGCACCGAGCTCGCGGCGAAATAAGCGCACAACATAATCGGGCCACCAACCGCTGTGATGGATTTTTTTTCCGCAAAACTCAGAGAGTCGCGCGATTTGGTAACCGTCATAGTGCGGCTGCGCCAGCGTCTGGATAATTTCAGCTTGCAGCTCGGGGGTGACGCGCTCGTCAGCATCGATTGAAAGCACCCAAGGCTGGGTGGCCAACGCCAAGACACGGTTTTTTTGCGGGCCGAACCCGGGCCAGTCGGCGGCTTGGTGGACTTGAGCGCCATGTGCACGCGCGATCTCTGCGGTGGCGTCGGTGCTGCAGCCGTCTAGCACAATAATTTCATCGGCAAATTGTACGGACGCAAGGCATTCACCGAGACGCGACGCCTCGTTTTTGGTAATGATGATGACAGAAAGCCCTAGGCTTTGGCGCGAAGCGTTCGCTTCCATAGCTTCCATTTGTTATACAAAGGCCCAACGGTCGGATGGGTCGCGAACCACATCCGCATTCTTAACCAGAAATCGCCACGATTGCGCACCGCCACGCGGTAAATATGTGCGGGTGAGGTCTGAACGAGGTTTTGACCATGTGCGACTGTGGTGTACAGATATTTAAAACCTGTGGCTTGCGCTAACGCCACGTAATCGTCGGCAAAATAGCCCTGAGGCCAGCAGAAGTGCTCGGACACCGAGCCAAGCTGACGTTGCAACATTTCACGCGAGTCCATCAGATCTTGCTTGAGGTTCTGCAGACAAACCTCGCGCGTGTCGTTGGTCAAATCCCAACGATTATGCGTGTGGGTATGGCTATGAAATTCAAACGTGCCGGCCTGTTGCATGGCATGAACCTCAGACCAGCGCAACATCACTGGATCGGGGTCGCCGGCCGCGACCATGGCCTTTGATTGCAGATGACACAGCACAGAAGGTAGCGTCAAGTCAGTCTGACCGGCGTGTGGCCGCACAGGCCCTGTGCCAATCGAACCCGTAATCACAAACAGCACAGCGTGCATTGAATACTTTTGTAA
>CAIZGG010000004.1 GCA_903932425.1 uncultured beta proteobacterium
ACAGCTTCTGACAAAGGCATTCGCGCTTTGGTGATCACGGGTGCAGGTAAAGGTTTTTGTGCTGGAGGCGATATTGCCGGGATGGAAAAGCGCATGAGCGCACCAACCGGTGAAATCGCTTTTAACGGCTGGCACAGGCAGCAACGCGTTCATCATACGCAAACGCTTTTGCACACGATGCCCAAACCCACCATCGCTGCTGTCAATGGATCAGCCTCTGGCTTAGGGGCTGACACGGCGTTGGCCTGTGATTTTTTAATCGGTAGCGAATACGCAAATTTTACGTGGTCATACATTAATCGCGGCATTATTCCTGATGGGGGTGGCATGTACTTGCTGCCACGGCGTGTGAGCTTATCAATGGCCAAGCAATTAATTTTTTCAGGCCGTCGTGTTGATGCCGCCGAGGCCTTAGCGCTCGGAATTTTAGATCGTAAGACGACCGCCAGTGACTTGGTGGCGGATGCACAAGCCTGGGCTGCAGAGTTAAGCAAGGGCTCGGGGACTGCGCTGGCATTGAGTAAGACAATTTTGAACGAAACGTACGAGTCGACTGCACATCAAGTTTTTGCTCAAGGAAGTCAGGCGCAAGGGATCTGCTATACCAGTACAGAACATCGCAACGCGGTGCTTGAATTCTTGGCTAAGAAATAATAGATTCCCACTAACGCGCGTTGCGAACCAGTAAGGCTTACATGCAGATGAATACGATTACTCGCTTAATGCGACCACAATGCGTCGCAGTCATTGGCGCTTCGGCCGATATCACTAAGACAGCAGGCCGGCCGGTTGCCTATCTGCTTAAGCACGGTTTCTCTGGTCAGGTGTATCCAGTAAATCCTAAAGCAAGTGAAATTTGTGGCTTGCCCTGCTATCCAGATATCGCTTCATTGCCGGCGGTTCCAGACGTCGGTATTGTGTTGCTCGGCGCCGAGCGTGCACATCAGGCTGTCAAAGAGCTTGCACGCATTGGTTGCGCTGCGGCCATTGTCCTGGCCAGCGGCTACACCGAAGTGGGCGAAGAGGGGGCTAGGCGCCAGGCAGAGTTGATTCAATCGGCAGGTTCAATGCGCATACTGGGCCCCAATACGATTGGCTTGGTCAATATTACCGACCGTATCGTATTGTCAGCCTCGGGTGCGCTTGAGATGGATCACTTTCCTTCCGGTGCGATCAGTCTGGTTTCGCAAAGTGGTGGCATTTTGGGCTCGCTACTTTCACGTGCCTCTGCACGAGGGATCGGGCTCGCAAAAATGATTTCGACCAGTAATGAGGTCGATTTAGAACTTGCTGATTTTATTGATTGGCTAGTGGATGACGACGCTACACGAGTGATCGCGCTGTATGTCGAAACTGTGCGTGATACGCAGAAATTTCGCGCGGCTGCCTTGCGCGCTGCCCAAGCGGGCAAGCCCATTGTCGCGTTCAAAATAGGTCGATCTGAAGCAGGGGCCAAGGCTGCGGTCTCGCATACAGGTGCGCTGGCAGGCTCTGACAGAATGTACGACGCCTTATTTAAACAAACGGGTATTCTTCGAGCGCAACGCTTTGACGAGCTGCTAGATATGCCTGCTGCACTCGCCACTGCGCGAACCTTGCATGGCAATCGTATTGCAATCCTGACGTCAACGGGTGGCGCAGGGACACTGGTATCTGATGCGCTAGGTGTTTCTGGGTTTGAGACACCTTCACCTGATACTCAGACGGCGGCTAAGCTCAGAGCGCTTCAACAGGGCGACCATGCTGCACTTGACCGAAATCCTATTGACGTCACGCTTGCAGGTTTGCAGCCAGAGCTGTTAAAGGGCGCAATCAGTGCTGTGCTGTCGAGTCCGACCTACGATGCCTTAGTGGTCATCGTGGGTGCCTCGGCACTGGCAATGCCTGAGTTAATGTCCAACGCGATTAAAAGTTGTATGTCGTTATCTGACAAACCAATCCTTGCTTACATTAGCCCGCATGCGCCAAACATTGGCTCACTACTCACCCAAGGCGGTGTGCCTGCCTTCTCTGCGCCCGAGAGTTGCAGTGCGGCCCTCGTGGCAATGCTTCACGCAAGCCAAGCTCAGACGTCACCACTTGTAACGCCAGCGCCTCGCAAGCAACAG
>CAIZGG010000005.1 GCA_903932425.1 uncultured beta proteobacterium
GGATACTCATTGCCGGCACGGTTTTCGCGGGCTATTACAGCGCCAATGGTCAACTCTATCGCTTTGCTGCCGCAGAACTCACGCACAGCAGCCTAAGAGAGAAGGCAGTCTCTTGGGTGTTGGCGGGCGGCATTATCGGCGCCGTCATCGGACCAAACGTAGCCAACTGGACACGCGACAGCTTTGACACGCCTTTTCTGGGGGCCTATTTAACACTGACTATCGCAGGTTTTCTGGGTCTCGCGGTCATGAACTTTATTCATTTCCCGGATGAGATCAAAACCAAAGAAGTATTGCCACCAGGACGTGACTTGTCAGAGATCCTGCGTCAACCTGTGTTCATTGTCGCCGTGATAGGCTCAGCCCTAGGCTACGGGGTCATGAATCTTCTGATGGCGGCCACACCGCTTGCGATGCAGATGTGTGGTCTCCCCTTTTCGGCCACCGCGCTGTCGCTTGAATGGCATGTGATCGGCATGTTCGCTCCCGGCTTCTTTACCGGCTCGCTGATCAAGCGCTATGGCACAACCAATATGATGGCTATAGGCGTCGTGCTGAATTTTGTGTGCATTGGCATCGCGCTCATGGGCGTTGATGTCTATCACTTTGTCTTAGCGTCATTCATTCTGGGCGTCGGCTGGAACTTTCTGTTCACAGCGGCAACCAGTTTAGCCTTGACCGCTTATCGACCAGAAGAAAAAGACAAGGCTCAGGGCGCGATTAACTTTTTTATCTTCAGCACGATGCTGATTACTTCGTTCAGTTCAGGGGCTTTAGTGACGACCTCGGGTTGGTTCATCTTGAATGCGGGCTCACTTGTGCCCATCGTTGTCACTGGCGGTGCGTTATTTTGGTTAACGCGAAAAAAGAAAAGTCTCGCCTAGCCTACTGAAAAAGAGCCCCAAGATTCGATCAGAATCTTGGGGCTCTTTGACAAACGTGGTTTTAAGCCGCTGAAAGCAAATGAATCACTCGACTGGCAAGCAACTCTTTGGTCTTGGCGCCGTAAGCGGCCATGTGAGGCGCAACCGAATGGGCTTTTAAGGCGTCCATGCTTTCCCACTTTTCAATCACGACAAACGTGTCAGGACCATAAGGGGTTTGAATTGCGGGTGCGTTGTCAGCGTCAATCGCTGCACCGTACTCGATACAACCTTTTTCGGCCTTGACTGCCGGAACATTCGCACGAAAGTGCGTCAAAACCGTATCGCGCATACCTGGTTTGGCAGTAATCACAGCTAAAACGTGAATCATGATGTTGCTCCTTTATGGTTGTGTGACTTGATGGTCTGATTGCTTATGGCTCAATTTTAATCCTGTTTTCTTTCGTGACTTTAGTCCAAAGCGCGGTTTCCTTTTGCACAAACTGCGTAAACTGTTCGGTTGAATCATTAAACGATTCTGCGCCCTGCAGTAGTAGCTTTTCTTTGACGTCCGGCGCTGCCACGGCCCGCATCACCTCGTCGTGCAAAGTATTGATCACGTCTTTAGGCGTACCTTTAGGCACGGCAAAGCCGAACCAATTGGTGACTACAAAATCAGTCATACCCACTTCAACTGCCGTAGGCACCTCAGGTAAGGTCGGCGAACGCGCGGAAGTAGTCAC
>CAIZGG010000006.1 GCA_903932425.1 uncultured beta proteobacterium
CGGGTCGCGATGCGTTCTGGCAATTGATCCGTGTGCCCGAGGCCGAGCGCGACATGAAAAAGGTAGAAGCCTCAATCGCCTCCACCGAGATCCTGCTAGATCGACTTGAACATCATCTCAGCAAAAATGTCTATGTCGCGGGTGCCAGCATGACGATGGCCGATATCCCACTGACCTGTGAAGTGCATCGCTGGTATGGCTTGCCAATCCCGCATCCCTCACGCCCCTTTATCGAAGCTTGGTATGCAAAAATGCTGGCACGCCCCGGTGCTAAAAACGTACTGACCTTGCCTTTGTCTTGATACCGCGCTCGCAAGGCGTCTAGAGCGATGCGCACTGAATAACCTCCCTCTTTCAATCGAGGGAGGCGCGGAACACCATCATCTGTCGGTGTTTTTAGCCAAGCGCTTGGTTGTCAAACTTGCGAAGTCTTGCGCGTACTCGCCCAGCTTGTTTTTTAGATAGCGTTTTTGTTCAATCGTCAGACTGTTTAGAATCTCTGCGGTCACTTCAGCCCACGTCAACATACAAGTGCGCAACAGCAAAAAGAGACTTTAATTGTTGCACATTAAGACTACTTGTCTTCCATCCGCCAGACCCCGTCCCATACGCCCTCGGGAGGATGTTGTTGCAACAAACGACAACGCTCGATGTAAATCTGCGAGAGCTTATCGTCGGGATTAAAGCCGAGGGCCTGTTCGAAGGCCTTGATCGCTAAGTCAAACTCGCCGCGCCGATACTTCGCGATACCGTCCCTGAAATGGCTCACAACGTCCATCAGGTTCGGAAACGTCTGCTCGGTGTGATAATCCAAAACCTCAAACACTGCGACGGGTTGTGTTTTGCCTTTTACGACCACCAGATCAACCTCGCGCATTCGATAGGTCCCGCGCAACTTCTTTTGCGTAAACTCACTGATCAAAATCTTAGCCGCGTACTGTTTGCAAGCCGACTCCAACCGTGCGGCTAAGTTCACCCCATCACCAATGATGGTGTAATCCATCCGCTTTTTGGCACCGATATTGCCCGACACCACCACATCTGTGTTGAGACCAATCCCGATGTTGATTGGCTTCTTGCCCTCACTCAAGCGAATGACGTTCCAGTCGGCCAGGCGGGTAATCATCGAGATCGAGGTGCGTACTGCGCGATCTTCGTCATCGCTGTGCGCCATCGGTATCCCAAAGGCTGCCATCACGGCATCACCAATAAACTTATCAAGCATGCCGTCTTCTTGACGCAAGCAGTCGACCATGATTTCAAAATACTCGTTCAGCATGCTGACCGTCGCCTGCGGTCCAAGTTCTTCGGTGATTGTTGTAAAGCCCCTGATGTCCGAGAACAAAACGGTAGCGGGCACGCTGACGCCACCCATTGAGTCAGCGCCGGTTGAAAGCAGTTGATCAGCGATCGACGCATCCATGTAACGCGACATGGTCGACTTCATGCGCTTTTCGCTTGAAATATCCTCAAGCATCACCATCGAACCCAAGCGCTTGTGGTCAGCGCCGGTCAAGGGAACAATCGTCAGGTTGACCGACACAGTCTGCCCGGCCACTTCAATCTCTGCATCGACGGTGATGTCGGCCTCGCCGGTGTCCATCACACGTTTCACTTTTTCAAGCACCCAGGTATTCGCATCGTAAAAAATTTGCGAAAAGGGCTTTTTTACGATCTCCGCGGGCGTCGTTTGTAAGATACGCAAGCCAGCCGCATTGCAGGTCACAATCTGTTCGGTTTCATCAAGCGTCAGCACGCCGCTGGACATTGATTCAAGCATGCTCTCGTTATAGTTCTTCATGCTTTGCACATCAGCAAACAACTTTGCGTTTTGTAAAGCAATCGAAATTTCTGAGCTAAAGGCCTTTAAGCGTGATTCATCTTCTGCATTGAAGGGGCCGCCGTGCTTGTTAAGCACCTGCGTGACACCAATCACTTTGCCTTCTTTATTGGTAATAGGCACACAAAGCAACGAACGCGTGAAGTAGCCCGTCTTTTTATCGAAAGCAGGGTTAAAGCGCAGATCAGCATAAGCATGAGGGATATTAATCACCTTGCCGCTGGTGAACACTGCGCCGGCAATACCAACATGATTAGGCAAGCGGATTCGCAGTGAATCTAAGCCCTGCCCCACCTCTGACCAGAGCTGCCCAGTCTTTTCGTCGTTCAAAAACAAGGTCGACCGGTCAGCGTTCAGCATTCGGGTGATCTCACTCATCACCTTTTTTAGTAGCGAACTGATATTGATATCAGAGGTCACTTCAGAGATGACATTTAAAAATTCAACTTCTTTGGCACGTATCGCCTGCATGCTCTCAATAAATTGAGCATTTTGTAAAGCCAGCGAGGCCTGCGTGGTCATCTTTTCAAGCAAGTTCAGATCGGCTTTCGTGAAGCGCCCTTTTTGCTTATTCAGTAATTGCGCAACCCCAATCACCTCACCATTTCCAGCTCGAATCGGCACGCATAAAATACTGCGCGTTTCAAACCCAGTTTGTTCATCGATCGTTTGATTGAAGCGCGGATCGGCGTAGGGATCCAAAATAATTAAGCTTTCTTGCGCGGTGAAAACACTGCCAGCAATACCGCTGCTATTTAAAATGCGAATTTCGTGACGCAAATGACCTTGAGCCACTCTCGAATACAACTCATTGGTGGTGGGATCATTTAAAAATATCGTGCCGCGCTCGGCATTGAGCTCGCGCGTCGCAATCTCTACAAACGCGTTCAATACATCGTCAAGATTGCCATACGCCGACATCTGATTTGAAAGTTTGAGCAAAAAATCCGCCAAATGCAGGCGTTGCTCTAACTTCGTCAGCGACGGCGAACTCGCGTTTTTAAGTGCTGGTGTTTTCATGTTTTCTCTGCCCCGATCGGGCGCTTTTCTTCCAGCTGTGAGCGCAAAGCTGCTGCGATGTCTTTAAGCTGAGTGATCTCGTTGTGTGTGCGTAGAACGATGGCCTGTACCGCCGCCTCTTTCTCGTGCCGCATCAATTCCATCTGATCGCGTAACTCAACCACGGCAGCCTTCAAGCTCGCCACCTCTTGGCTTGCGGCAAGAACGGCCGCCTGCACGGCCTGCTCCTTTTGGCGACCGGCCTGTTCTAGGGTTTCGCGCAAGGCAATGGCTGTATTTTTTAGCTGTGCAATCTCAGAGTCAGTCGCAAGCAAAGCCTGAGCGATACGCCTGGCACTGAGCGACTGCTCTTGTTCTAGCGCCTCGCGTAAAGCGGCAATCGTTGCCTTCAAGTCACGCGCCTCAGCCTCATAGTCTAAAATCACCTCTCGCGAGGCTGTCGTACTTTTTGCACTGCTCATAGGCTCAATCACAATACCGTAGTGGTTGCGCGGGCCGCGACCTTTCGAAAATTATCTCTTGAAAGTCACCCTCTCTTGCGCTTAAATGCTGCAATTGCAGCAATCCCAAGAGACCTTTGCACTAAATAGCGCCTCTTTGCGTGCATTGCGCAAACGCCATTTCAACGCTTCTAAAAAGTGAAAGACTCCCCTATGAAACGAACATTTGCCTCAGTTCTTCGCGTTGCAACGATATTGATCGCCTCAGCCTCGTGCGTGCTCAGTTCATCTGCATCGGCACAAACAGCAGCCTACCCAACCAAGCCTATTACGATCATTGTGCCGTTTGGCCCAGGCACGCTTACTGATGTGCTGGCACGTATCGTCGCCTCTAAGCTGTCTGTTGCGCTTGGTCAGCCTGTCGTGGCTGAAAATAAAGCCGGAGCCGATGGCAATATTGGGGCTAATTACGTGGCTGCAGCCGCACCCGATGGGTACACCTTGATGGTTGGCTCAACCAGCATCGGCTCGATCAATGTCACGCTTCACAAAAATATTAAATACGATCCACAGCGCGACTTTATTGGGATTACAAATCTTGTCAGCGTGCCCAATGTCTTAGTGATTGGCCCACAAGTGTCAGCCAATACTGTACAAGAACTGCTCGCTCTGCAAAAAGCCAAGAGCTTTAGCTTTGGCTCAAGTGGTGCGGGCGGAAGCATGCACTTATCTGGTGAAATTTTTAAGAAAATGGCACAAGTTGATATGGTGCATGTGCCCTACAAAAGCAGCCCAGCGGTCATTAA
>CAIZGG010000007.1 GCA_903932425.1 uncultured beta proteobacterium
CCCGCGGCATTGATACGCGGACCCAAGGCAAAGCCCAAGTCAAAGCCACTGGCCGCTTGTGGATTACGGGCTGAAACGGCGAACAAGGCGCGGATACCGGGTTGCATCAAACCACGCCGCATACGGTCTAGCCCGCGTGTCACCAGTAAGCGATTGTTGGGATCGAGTTTGACGACATCGGCCACGGTACCGAGTGCGACCAAATCCGCTAAGGCGTCTAAGCGCGGGCCACCGTTTTCTGGGTATACCCCTCGCGTACGCAGTTCAGCGCGCAAGGCTAGCATCAAATAAAAAATGACCCCGACACCCGCAAGATTTTTTGATGGGAATCCACAGCCTAGCTGGTTGGGGTTCACGATGGCAAGTGCGTCGGGCAAGGTCTGGCCCGGCAAATGATGGTCGGTAACGATCACGCCAATGCCCTGAGCATTCGCCTCGGCAACGCCCTCTACGCTGGCAATACCGTTATCAACGGTAATTAACAGGTCGGGCTTGCCAGCGTGATGCAGCAAGGCTAAGTCAACCACAGCGGGCGACAGGCCATACCCCGTTTCGAAGCGATTGGGCACTAAAAAATCGACGTCAGCACCCATGGCACGTAGGGCGCGCAGGCCCACTGCGCAAGCGGTCGCACCGTCGCAGTCATAATCCGCCACAATCAGCATCTTTTTATTGGCGGCGATCGCATCGGCCAGCAACTTGGCTGCATGCACTGCGTGGGTGAGCGTGGTTGGGGCCAGCATCGCCGGCCACTCAAGCTGCACATCTTTAGTTTGGGTAATGCCGCGCGCAGCCCAAAGCCGCGCCAGCAGTGGATGCACTCCTGAAGCCTCAAGCCGTTGGCTGGTCGTCAAATCAACGCGTCGAATGGTTAGTTTGGGAGATTCCACCAGGTGTTCCAGGATTGTGGGCGGGGTGCAAGTAGTGCGTGCCACCAGCGTTTACGTGCAGGCGTCAAGACAACGCAGCGTTGTTGGCCGGTCAAGGTCAGAGTTGTGTTGGGGTCGAGTGTGCTCAAGTGGGCAGACAGCGCCGGCAGTGCAGCGATCCAAGCCGCCCAGTCGCCTTGCAGGTAGGGGGTGTGTAGGCCTTCGTAGACTGGGGTAGGCCCGTGTTCGTTCGTGACAGGTTGACCTGCGCTATGGGTAGGAATTGGCGATGGAGTTTGCTTTTGCTGCACCGTCACTTGTGTCGGCGACCAGCCTGGCGCGCCACCAAACAGCCACAAACTGTTGATCGGCAGCTCTCCGCGCTCTGCGCGGGCAATGTTGACGGGATGGTCATGCCACACCATTTGAATCTCGTTCAACAGACGGCGCCACTCGCGCAGGCTGTCTTCTTGTGGCCACCAGTCTGTCAATCTCATTTCAGCCATGGCTGCGGGCGTGAGAGACCGTGTGTTTGCACTTGGGTCAAGCCAGACCCGCCACTGCCTAGCGTTAAGCGGCAAGGCCGAGATCGCGCGATCGGCCCAAAGCCCAGACACCGCATCAAATAAGGCATCAGCCTCGTCAGGTGTGACCTCAAACGAGGCAGGGTGGGCAATGGCCGCACCTTCGCGCCCGACTGTAATAGCGCTTAATTCGGCTAGCCAGACGGTTTCAGAGGGATTTCTGACCCCCGCGTGTAATGAAGCCAGCCCAGTACCCAAGTTCGCACCCTCTGGCGGGGTGTAGCCCAATTGTTGCAGTTTGACGGCTTCGAAAGGCGTGCAACCCGTGTGCTCGGGCTTGAGCTCTTGCACCGTTGCGACCAGCGTTTTTAGACGCTCGACCAACGTTGGGCAGTGCTCTTCAACCTGCGGAAGCAGGTCTTTGGCGACATTAGAGGGGGGCAGCGCCCCAGGAATCAAAAGATGCATATTCGAATTGTAGTGGGATGCCTGACGATCTGTTGAATAAAAGCCGTGTACTTGTCAGGCGATGCTAAAAGACCCAAAGGCTACATATTTGCCCCGTAATGCCAAAAGATCTATTCGCGCTTTTAGGTAACCCTTAGCGGTCAGTCAGAGGTTTGATGCAATAATGGCTCTGTGTTCAAACTACCTTACGAATTGTGGATTGGCGCCCGCTATGCGGGGCTTAGCAGCTTGCGCGGTCGCAAAGGCCGACGTGATCGCTTCGTCTCGTTTGTTGCAGCGACGTCAATGGCGGGTATCGCCTTGGGTGTTGCCGCCCTGATCGTCGTCTTGTCGGTCATGAACGGCTTTCAAAAAGACGTGCGCGATCGTATGTTGTCGGTGCTGCCACATATTGAAATCTACGCCCCGG
>CAIZGG010000008.1 GCA_903932425.1 uncultured beta proteobacterium
CCTTTCGCAAAGCGATGCGACGCTAGGCGTGCCAAAAGCTTCTCTTTTTGCTTGTCATACATCAAACTACTTTCAATTAATTCAGGCCAACGCTCGAACGCCTTTGACACTGTTTCTTTAATCACACTGGCGCAAGGCTTTTCTGCGATGCCAACACGCTCGCAAAAGACTCTAAGCGTTGCCGGGCTCAGCCCAATCGGCGGTTTTTTGTCGGCACTGTCTCGGTAAAGCGCCAAAGCGCTACCTTGCCCGCCCAAATAAACAGACCACGCAACGATATCGAACGCCTTCGATAAATAGGGTGTTCGACCATCAGGGTAGATCAAACAAAAGTTTTTCAGATGTGCATCGTAATTACCTATCAGGTCATTAATGACCAAGAGCCTCAACAGTTCGTGCACTGCGTTCACGCCTAAGCTTTCAGGAAAGCGCATCATCAGCGCCCCCATCGCCGCATAGGATGCACCCGTATATTTCTGTTGAGGGTCTACATCGAGCACCTGCGCGAAGTCTTCGCAATGAATACGTTTGGGCCCGTCGCGATCAAACCGAGTCACTGCTAAAAAATGATTACTACCCCCGAGCGTGTATTCATGCTTAATATCCATCTGCGCTAAAGGTACTAACTTATGCTCGCAGACATTCGCGCCCGCAGCTTGCGCCAGCTCAAGACTTAAGTGTTCAACCTCTGGAAGCCTTGGCCGGTCAATTTGTGGCAACTTTCCAATAATTCGAGTCACGCCCTGGCGTTTGCGTGCGACATACCGTCCACCTAATTCGATCAATCCTAACTTGGGTTGCACACCAGAAATTGACACCCCCAACGGCAAAGGATCTGCTGTCACCGACATGTCTAGCGGCGCGTTATCTTGTGTGAGTAATGAAGCCAACTGGTCTTTTGTTAACGCCGCAGGAAGCGCCTTGACTGCTCCTGGCAGGTCAAGTCCGCAGGCAGCAAATAACGCAAAATGGTCATCTTCTCGACATCCTCGCAGTTGCGCAAGGTGGGTTTTAAAAACACCTTCAGGCAACATATTTTGAAAAAATGCGGGCAATCGTCCATCTCTGCCGTTGAACAGCGAGCTACCGAGATCGTTCCAAAGCGACTCTTGCTGTGCAGGCTGTTGCGCCAACATGCTCAGCGATACGGTGGCTTGTTGGGTATCAGCAGAGAAGCGTTTGTCAGCAATAAACCGAATCATCGGAGCAGTTGCGCGGTTATCAAAACGAAAAAGCTTGCCGATCAACCGCTGTGCCAGAAAGATATCCAGAATCTCTACGTTAGTCATTAGATATCTTGAAGGCCTTCTGTCATGGTCGTGACGTGCTGGATATTTAGTTGGCCCGAGTATTCAAAGGCACGGGCGACGTCGCGCGGAACAATCAGCACCTCTTGGCCATTAGCCTCGGCAATTGCCAACAGCGTTGTCACACCAAAATTATGCTCTCCGCTCAGAGCACGACTGATACTTTGTCTGGTTAGCCCAGTTTGACGCGCAAGATCAATGTCAGTCAGTGGTTTGCGCCCACTGACCAAGCCCTTGGCAATTGCTTTTAGCGTGTTCATCAGATTTAACTTATCAAAATAAGTTAAATAAATTTAACACATCATGGACAAATACGAGATAACTTAATGTTAAATATATTTAACATTATTAAAATAAGTTAAATATATTTAACAGCCACTAAACCTTAGTCGGTGCGGCAGTCTCAAGCCCAAAGGCTTTATGTAGCGCGCGAACGGCGAGCTCCATGTACTTGTCTTCGATCAGTACCGAGGTTTTGATCTCGCTGGTGCTAATCATTTGGATATTGATGTTTTCTTGGGCAAGAGTTTTGAACATCAAGCTTGCGACGCCAGCGTGCGAGCGCATGCCGATACCAACGATCGATACCTTGGCGACTTTATCGTCTGACAAGACTTCGCTAGCACCCACGGCCGGTGCGATGGTGCCTTTGAGCAACGTCAGGGTACGGTTGAATTCGTTGCGATGCACGGTAAAGGTGAAGTCTGTTGTGCCGGCCACTGACTGGTTTTGCACAATCATATCGACGTCAATATTGGCATCAGCCACTTTGCCCAAGATCGCAAAGGCAACACCTGGCTTATCGGGCACACCCAACAGGGTCACTTTGGCTTCGTCGCGGCTAAAGGCGATGCCTGAAACAACGGCTGCTTCCATTTTTTCGTCTTCCTCAAAAGTAATCAGGGTGCCAGAGCGCATTTCTTCGTCTAGCGACATATTGGGATCTGTCAACGATGACAGCACACGAGTTGGCACGCGGTACTTACCGGCGAACTCAACCGAGCGAATCTGCAACACCTTAGAGCCTAACGAGGCCATTTCAAGCATCTCTTCAAAAGAGATGACATTCAAGCGGCGTGCATCGGGCTCAACGCGTGGGTCGGTGGTGTAAACGCCATCGACGTCGGTGTAGATCAGGCACTCGTGCGCCTTTAAAGCTGCAGCCACGGCAACGGCCGAGGTGTCAGAGCCACCACGACCGAGCGTGGTGATATTGCCCAACTCATCCACGCCCTGAAAGCCCGTCACAACCACGACAAAACCGGCGTCAAGATCCTTGCGAATACGTGCGTCATCAATCGAGGTGATGCGCGCCTTGGTATAGGCCG
>CAIZGG010000009.1 GCA_903932425.1 uncultured beta proteobacterium
ATGCATACCCATATGCCTTACTCCACGGCACTGACGCTAACGTCTGACCGCGCCTTGGATACCACCTTGTCACAAAACGCCATGCGTTTTCACGAGCGCATTGCCGTTGACCCAGATTACAACGGCCTGGCCTTGGATATCTCAGAGGGCGAACGCATCGCCCACGCCATGGGCAAAGCGGATATCGCCTTTTTGGGCAATCACGGGGTGGTGGTGTGCAACGACCGCATCGATTATGCGTATGACGACCTGTATTTTCTAGAGCGCGCCTGCATGGTTGAGGTTTTAGCCCACTCAACAGGCAAAAAGCTTGTGCCGGTGAACGCAGCGCTTGCCAAACGGGTTGGTCAGCAGATTGATGGTGAGCGGTTGCAGGGCGAGTTGTTTTTTGAGGCACTTCGGCGGGTGCTTTAAGGTAAACCTACACACCTGCGGCACTACACCCAATTCTCTAGGGCAAGGTTTGGCACGCGTTTGAATTCTTTTAAGTTATTTGTGACCAAAATCAGCCCTTGACTGATGGCATGCGCAGAAATGTGAATATCGTTTTCACCGATGATTTCACCTTTCTTTTCCAACATTGCCTTGATGCGACCGTAGTGCTGCGATACCTTTTCGTCGTATGGCAAGACGTCGAGGTGGCTTGTAAAGTCATCGATTGCTTCGAGATTTTTATGCACATTTGCACTTTTTTCTGCGCCATACATGAGCTCAGATAGCGTAATACTCGAAATCGCCATGCGGTTAGCATTTTTGTTAAAAGTTTCTAAGACCTCGAGCGGCCGTCTCTTTAAAACATAGATCACGATATTGGTATCAAGCAGGTACTTGATCATCAAAGACTTTCTCGCTCTACCTGTTTTTGCACCCCGCGCTCATTCATGAAATCTTCGCTCACTTTTGGACCGTTGAGAAAAAAGTTATCCCACGTATTGTCAACCGGGCTAATGATTCGCTCACGGCCTCGAACGCGCACGACAACTGTTTTGACATCAACGGGAAGCCGCGCCTCTGTGGGCAAACGAACTGCCTGCGTTCGGTTGTTTATAAATACCGTGGTTGTTGCAATTGTCATGATGCACCTCTTTGTATATAGCAGTAGTATATAGCACTTTCCGTTACGCACAAACAACACTTCGTTAAATACTTCGCCAAACTTCGCAAATGCTAGGTTTAAGTTCAACAGGATTTGCCGATCCGATAAGTCAACAAATGCTTTTTATATCAGAATCTTACGTAGGATATCGTGTTTATTTTGCCGATCCATTTGCCGATGTTAGTCAGCATTTTTCTGGCCTTTTTGAAAAAATCGGCAGCGCACGCAACGCCCTGTCAAAGCGACAGTTTCCGAGTCGAGTGCCCTAACAGATAGGGAGGATGCTTCCCCTGCAATTAGCGATGTTGAAGCTAAGCTTAAGGGGCTATGAGCTAGCATCACCAACCGCGTCTTAAGAGTGTTCACATAGATCAAGTCAAGCATAGCCATGATATACGCCATGTTTTGATAATGACTCTTAAGCTGTTCGTCTGCAGTGTCGGTATTTTTTGAGCGGCTTGAAAATGCTTCTATCCATCTGCCGACGCGATATACAGCCCAAAAAGACACCCATAACAGTCCAGTCAGCACGACTACGCCGCTACTGGGCTCTTCAAATATTTTGGCTAATAAGGTGCTCATTTTTTTAGCTGCCTTTATTTATACGATCAAAGCGGCTGTCGCGTTACTAACGATTCAACAGGCTTAACTATTAAGAATTTCTTCAGAGTACGGCGCAGCATAAAGTGCCTGCGGTGACAAGTCCCTTCCGTCGCGCGCAAGCGCGCTGAAGGGCACAAACTTCAGGGATAGCGCGCAATCAAACGCCTCGGCCAGCTTAATTAGGGTGTCAACCGTATGGCCACCGTAAGCGGGGTCTTCAAGCTGCGAAACCGCGGACTGCTCGACGCCAAGTGCGTCAGCCAAATCAGCTTGCGACAAAGCACGCGCGGTGCGATTAGTTTTAATCTGCCAGGCGATCCCTTGCTCAATGGAGGCGAGTAGGTAAGCCCTTCTGTACTCGGCGTTGCCCCACTTTGGGTATTTAGACAGCGGATTGACCGGTTTTACCTGACTAACTTCTTGTACTTTTTTCAAACGCATCACAACCAAAAAAAATAGCCACCAAGCAGGTCGAAAGTCTGTGCTTTCTGATGGGTGTCACCTGCGGGCAGCCGGTTTTGTACTCGGACAAAATTTTAACGCACTCTCAATGCGATGTAGAAGCACGATAAACCCATCCACCTAGACAAAAAGAGCACAGCCGCTCAAGATCGGCTAAATTTGAGCCCAATACGCTTAACTCTAGGCTCTCGACTGTGACGCACCTATTTTGCCGCCCACCACCCCAATGAAAATCCTAATCGTGTTCGGCACGCGTCCTGAGGCGATCAAGATGGCGCCGGTGGTGCATGCGTTTAAGGCCAACCCTGCCTTTGAAACGATCGTGTGCGTTACCGCCCAGCACAGGCAAATGCTCGATCAGGTCCTCAATATCTTTGAAATCACGCCCGACATTGACCTCAACCTGATGCGGGCCGGGCAAGACCTGTTTGACGTCACAAGCGCTGTATTACTAGGCATGCGCGACGTATTAAAGACCCACAAACCCGATGCCGTGCTGGTGCATGGCGATACCACCACAGCGTATGCCGCGGCCACCGCTGCTTTTTACGCTGGGATCCCAGTTGGACATGTCGAAGCCGGCTTGCGCACGCACAACATCCTGTCGCCCTTTCCTGAAGAATTTAATCGCCAGGTGGTCAGCAAGATCGCAACATGGCACTTTGCCCCCACAGAATCTAGCCGCCAAAACTTATTAGATGAGCGCACGCCTGACCAGAGCATCACCGTCACCGGCAACACCGTGATTGACGCCCGGTGTTGGGTACTCAAGCG
>CAIZGG010000010.1 GCA_903932425.1 uncultured beta proteobacterium
ACCATCACGGCGATCACGAGAATCGGTCGCTACGAGGTTGTAAAAAGGACGCTTCTTGGAGCCGCCACGGGCCAGGCGAATCACGACCATAGGTAATACCTTGAAAATGTTCAGGAAAGTCTAGCAGTATAGCACCCTTTTGCCAAAAAACTACGGGTGTTGTGCCTGCGGCTTTTACCGGCAGACTAGGGGTGCGGTCCAGCTTGCCTTTACACAAAGAACTGCCGTTTCGTGCCTGCGGGCTTACCAGCAGACTAGGCGGTTGTAGTCACTGGTTTTACACGCCGTTTCAGATAATGAGTGACCTGCTCGACCTCATCGACCTGAGCCAGAAGCTCATTGCCCGTTTGGCGGCAAAAAGCTTGAAAATCACGCACCGCGCCGCGATCGGTGGTGATCACTCGTAAGACGTCTCCGGGCAAAATGGTGGCAAGCGCCTTTTTTGCCCGCAAAATTGGCAGTGGGCAGGCCAGCCCCACCGCGTCAACGGTATGTTGAAACTCAGGGATGCTGCTGGAAGAGGAGTCTGTCATGGTGAACTTGTATTAACGCGACTCAGCCCACGCTTTCACGCTGGCCAAAGCGCCTGGCAATGCGGCGACATCGGTGCCACCACCCATCGCCATGTCAGGACGTCCACCGCCCTTGCCCCCCACCTGCGCCGCCACAAAACCGACCAAATCACCGGCTTTGATCTTGCCTGATAAATCAGCAGTCACCCCGCCAACCAGGCTAATTTTGCCATCGGCTGAGCGAGCGGCCAGTAGCACCACCGCAGATTTGAGCCGATCTTTAAGCTGATCAACCATTGAGCGTAAATCTTTGGGGTCAACGCCCTGCACTTCTGTCACCAGCAACTTGAAGCCAGCGCCGAGTGTGAGAGCCTGATCCGTCAAGGCATTGCCTGCGCTCGACGCGAGCTTGGCGCGTGCCTGCTCGAGTTCTTTTTCAACGGCCTTGAGTTGTTCTTGAAGCAGAGCAATGCGCTCGGGCAACTCGGCGGGTTGCGTTTTAAGTGCCGCAGCGGCGCGCTGTGCTGTCGCATTCAAGTTTTGCACCCAAGCCAGGGCGTTGCTACCTGTTACGGCCTCAATGCGTCGCACGCCTGCAGCCACGCCCCCTTCAGACACGACTTTAAATAAGCCGATGTCACCGGTGCGGGCAACGTGAGTGCCGCCACACAATTCGCGTGAAAAGCCAATATCCAACACGCGCACGGTATCGCCGTATTTTTCGCCAAACAAGGCCATTGCACCGCCCTTGACCGCGTCGTCATAAGACATGACTTGCGCCTGCGCGGCATTGTTTGCCAGCACCTGGGCATTGACGATCGCTTCGACTTTGGCAATGTCGGCATCAGAGATCGGTGCATCATGTGCAAAATCAAAGCGAGTTTTGTCAGCGTCTACCAGCGAACCGCGCTGCTGAACATGACCACCCAATACTTCGCGCAAGGCTTTATGCATTAAGTGCGTGGCCGAATGATTGCGCACGGTGCGAGCGCGATAGTCGGTGTCAACCTGAGCACTGACTTGCTGCCCAAGTTTGAGTGTGCCAGCCGTGAGTTTGCCATGATGGCCAAACACGTTGGGTTGAATTTTTTGCGTATCAAGCACCGCAAATGTGGCCGCTGTTTGCGCAGCGAGCAACTGGCCCGTGTCGCCAACTTGACCGCCTGACTCGGCGTAAAACGGCGTTGTATCGAGCACCACGATCGCGTCCTGACCCGCTGAAATTTGATCTACGGCGGCGCCGCCTACATACAGCGCCAACACCTTCGCCTCAGTTTGCAGGTGTTCGTAGCCTTCAAATTGCGTCAACGCACCGTGATACACCAAGCCTTCAGCCATTTTGAACTTGCCCGCCGCGCGGGCCTGATCGCGTTGACGATCCATCGCTGTGTTGAACCCAGCCTCGTCGACCTCGACATTACGCTCGCGACAAATGTCGGCGGTCAGGTCAAAGGGGAATCCGTAGGTGTCGTACAGCGTAAACACGGTATTGCCATCAAGAGTAGGCGACGTTTGCTGACCCGCTTGGGCAGCGGGCAAGGCCGCTAGCGCAACCTCAAGAATTTTCATACCGTGCTCGAGGGTCTCGCCAAAACGCTCTTCTTCTTGGCGCAGTACTTGTTCAACACGACTCGCCGTTTTTGCCAACTCAGGATAAGCCTGCCCCATTTCTTTAACCAGATCTTTGACCAACAGGTGAAAGAACGGCTTGGTTTGACCCAACTTGTAGCCGTGCCGCAATGCACGGCGCACGATACGACGCAACACATAGCCACGCCCTTCGTTACTCGGGATGACGCCATCGACGATCAAAAAGCTGCAGGCACGAATATGGTCTGCGATCACCTTGAGGGAGTTATTTGCCAAGTCTTTGCAGCCCGTTTCGCGCGCAGCAGCGGCAATCAGGGCTACGAACAAATCGATCTCATAATTTGAGTGCACATGCTGCAACACGGCGGCCAGACGCTCAAGCCCCATCCCCGTGTCGACGCAAGGCTTTGGCAAGGGTGTCAAGGTGCCCGAGGCGTCACGCTCAAACTGCATGAACACGAGGTTCCAGATCTCGATATAGCGATCACCGTCTTCTTCGGGCGAACCAGGCGGACCACCCCAAATTTCAGGGCCATGGTCGTAAAAAATCTCGGTACACGGCCCACACGGGCCTGTATCAGCCATTTGCCAAAAATTATCTGAGGCGTAACGTGCGCCTTTGTTGTCACCAATACGAATAATGCGTTCTGCAGGAACCCCGATCTCGTTTTGCCAGATGCCATATGCCTCGTCGTCTTCTTGGTAGACGGTGACCCAAAGTTTTTCTTTGGGCAAGGCATACACTTCGGTCAACAGCGCCCAGGCAAACTTAATGGCGTCGTGCTTGAAATAATCACCAAAACTGAAGTTGCCCAACATCTCAAAAAAAGTGTGGTGACGTGCTGTGTAGCCTACGTTCTCAAGGTCATTGTGCTTACCACCGGCGCGCACACTGCGCTGCGACGACGTGGCACGCGTGTATGGCCGCGAATCTTTGCCCGTAAATACGTCTTTAAACTGCACCATCCCAGAATTGGTAAACAGCAGGGTTGGGTCGTTACCTGGCACAAGCGACGAAGAGGGTACGGCAGTGTGCCCTTGGGATTGAAAATATTGCAAAAATTTTTGACGGATTTCGGACGTTTTCATCGCGCAGCACTGAAGGAGTAAGCAGACCATCACACCGTCAAAACGGTGCAACACTTGAATTTAAGCCCCTAGTATAAAGGCTCTGCCCAAACCCGCCCGCCAAGCTAACGCAAGCACATAAAGCTGCGATATTCACCAGACTCATGCCCTTGAAAGCGCCAGGCAGAAAGCAGCATCGGCGTAAACCCCGCAGGGCAATTACATTGACCGGTTTTAGGGTTCACCATATTGACCTGATCGATTTGCCAGGGCAAGACCTCCATCAGATGCTGATCGCCGTGGCAAGAACGCCAGCTATGCGTCAAAAAGACACCGCCAAAGCTCGCCCCAGAAAGCTGCCAGCGCCCCTGATGGCAAACCAAGAGATTGCCGTCTACACCTCGACCGATTAACCCCGACGCCTCGCAGGCGTTGCCCTCAGCAGCCAGTGCACCGACCTGCAGGTATTCGCCCGCAGAGATCCGTGTGCCGGCGCTTACAACCCCACCAGCTACAACATCTGACGGCGTTGTCAGCCCTTTAGCGGCCTCAAACTTGCCCTTCAAAACGGTATCGCGAAGATCGAATTGCCGAACAAAGTGGGCGAACTGTGTCGAATCGTAAAAACTAAGCGCGGCAATCGTACCGACTGGAAAAGCAGCCAGGTCAGCGCTTGGTGGATTGGGCCGATCAATAGAGCCGCCCTTGATCCGATGTGGCAAAAACGGGTGTACCGAAGCACCCTGACCTTCAAGTGCAGTCAACAGCTTGCCGAGCCGATTGGTGTCATTGGCTTGGCGCAACTGCCCGGTCACTGGCTGAGCCCAAACCAACGCCTCGATTTTGCATCCCCTGGTCAAACATGCACCCTCGGGAGGAAACACACGCACCCGAGCCTCGTACCCCAAGGCAGGTCTGTTCGGAAATCCTTTTGACAAATGTCCGGCTGCGATCAACTCGGCAATCGTTGGGCGCCAGATATCACGATAGCCAGACCCGGCAGGCTCGACCTGAACAATCCCCACTAGCGTGTCGGCCTGGCGCACGAGCATCTGGTCAACCGCCTTTTTGAGCGTCAACAACCAAACCCCACTTGACTGCGCTGCTGCATCTTCAGCCTGTTGCATCCAAAAGGACGCCCCCCACAGTGCAAGCAATGACGCCAAAGCCATGGCAATGATCAGCTCAAGTAAAGCAAACCCGCCTTCACGTTTGACGGCAACCATGGCTAGCGAATCGTAAACACAAAGGTATTTCGATCACCGCTCACACACTGCGAGTCAGCCAGCATTGGGTTGTAGGGCATGTGTGGCTCGGTCAATGAGTTTTTGACCATCACCGGACCACTCGCACCAGCGATTGTCACAACCTCAGCCAGGCGCTGCAAAATTGAAGCGAGCGCTGGGCAAGCGGCCTGATTGACGTCGTTTAAGGTTAGGGAAAAGGCAGAACCGCTCGTGCCCCCCGGCACGGCTTGTGGCTCGACCGAAACAACCCCTCGCCCCGATTGCCCCGTACCGCCCAAGCCATGCGCAACGCTTGCTCGAGGACCGAACCCCGTCACAGAGACAACGCTAGACGAGCGCAGCGCGTTGGCCAACGTGCCGCTATCGATCCCAAGGTATGGATTCGCCCCAAACCCATTCGTATTCGCTTTCATACGCGCAACAAAACGCTGCATTTCTTCGGCGACTCGAGGCACCTTATTTTCAATCACATAGCCTTGTATGGCCGGAATACCGATAATGGCGATCAACATCATGAGCGTCGTCACGATCGAAATCTCAATCAACGAAAAACCATGCTCTGCCGTACGGCTTCGCTCAGCGTGCCGTTGCGCAGAAGCACGGCTTCGTTCAGTCTGGCGCGTCGCGGAAATAAGGAAGTGCAGCCAACTAGCGACCGCAGAGACGATGGCACGGTGACTGCCTTTAAAAAGTATGCTCATCGAAAAAGCTCCAAAAAAAGAAGATTGAATACAAACAAACGGTCTCGCCAAGACAGAAAAGAAGATTGAATACAAACAAACGGTCTCGCCAAGACAGAAAGAATCTTGGAAGGCGCGCAAGATTGCCCTCAACCCACCTGTGACGCAGGCTCAAGTCATCAAAGAAGAATCAACGCGCGTAATGCAGGCTCAAAGACTGCCTGAGTTCGTCAAACACTCGAAAATGCCAAAATGCGATCAGAAACACAACTGCCAGGGCTGCGAGCAGTAATAGCCAACGCAAGGTCAGAGCTTGCCTCTGTAACCGTTGAACTGTGTGCGTGGCCAATCGATTTTTGGTTCGTTGCAAACCTTCATCAAGCCCAAGCGTGGTCACCATATCTGTGAAGTACCACCACGTGTCTCGGTCAATCAAGCCCGTATTAAGCGCCTCAACGGCCAAAGCTCCGGTATCGATACGCGTTAACATTTTTTCAAGATGCTGGGCGAGCCAGGGCAACTCGCCACGCTGCTGGATAAGCAGCGCTTCACGCAACCGCGCACTGGTATTGCCGCGGGGCTTTAACAACACAGCCAACAAAGAAAGAAACCTGACTGCTTGGACCACGCGATATAGTCGCCAAATACCCCACTGGTCGGCAACGCTGCGAGCAGCTCCGCACCAATTTCGCAGCGACCACATAACGGTGGTCGAAACACTCGCAGCCACAAAGAGCAACAACGGCCATAAGAGTTTTAACCACTCAGCGCACACAAAGAGTGCCCGTGACCAGGGCCCATATTGCTCAGAAGGCACTTCAGAGAAGACGCGCTCGAGATGATCGGCAGTAAAAACCGGAATTGAAAAGACCGCGCACATTGCAACGGCTACACCGACCAAACCGACCCAGACTGTTTGAACAAATGCCTGACTCGCTGAATCAGTCGTACGAACGATCGCTGCCAATTGCCGCAAGGTCTGAGTCAGAGCACCTGCACCTGCGTATTGGGCAGCCTGCACGGCGACCAGATCTTCAGTCGGTAGTGCTCCGAACCAGGTGGTGAACAAATCACCGCCGCTTTTGGGAAACTGTTGAACCCAATGGCGCGACAGCACACCTCGTGCGCCAAAGCTCTGATAGCGTCGCGCATCATCTTCAAAAATACTGAGCAGCGTTTTAGCCCCAGAGGTCGCGGCGATCATTTCTGCCAAATAATCGTAATAATCAGCGCGTTGCGAGCGAAACTGCTTAGCAGCGAGTCGCAGGCGCCAATCCGGCACGTGCCTCCTCGCAAGGTGGTCTTGCACGTAAGTCGACACCCTATTCATCAGCGCCTCGCGTTGAAAATGAGGTCTCGAAAACGCCAAAGCGCGCCTGCACATCACGCGGATCCAGCATCCCTTGTCCCATTTTGAAAATTGCAACCTGCCCAGCTGATTGACGTAGAGGGTCAGACAAGAGCAGCGCCTGCTGAGTCCTTTGGGTAAACCAGCGATACAGGCCAACGCCATCTTTATTTTTCACGCGGTTCAGAAACTCTGGCTCGCATAGTGGATCTATCATTTCGGCGACAACTGTACGACCGACAGTGCCGCGCAAACTCGAAATTGAATGATCGCACTCAGAGCAGGCCTGCTCATTTCGAAATCTCAACACGTCGCGCGAGACCCCGAATTTTTCTTCGATGCCGGTGACCCAGCGCTCTAGCCACGCCTGACTACGAACCTGACTCAAGGCGCAGCGCCACATCGGCTGCGCCTGCACTTGCTCAAACGTCAACGAACACATTGGGCATAGTTTTACCAGCAGCGTCTGATACACCAATAATTTGAGAATGCCTGGAGTGGCCAGTAAATCCCGCGCGACGCCAATAAAGCTTGAGGTCAGTCGATCGGGGATCAATAACGCAGACCCTGCGTGAACGGTCGTGTAAAGGTTGACTCCGCAAGCGGCCAAATCCATAAAGGCTCGGCCTGTCGTGTGATCTCTGATCTCTCCGATCAACAAATCGTTCATGGCAGAACGCTTGATCGCTTTGAGCTTGCTATCAAAGGCATGCTCATCGTGTTCAGAGAAACTACGACACACTGTGTTTTGCAACGCATTAGGGATGAAGTACTCAGCCGGATCCTCAAGAGTAATGACCTTACGGTCGGGCGCAATCGCGCGCATCAATGTTGCAATCGTGGTGGATTTTCCGCTGCCAACGGTACCAGCCAACACAACAGCGCCACCGTCGGTTTGTTGAAGCCGCTCAAACAAGGCAATCTGCTCAGGCAAATAGCCCAGCGCCTGAAGGTCGGGCGTTAACCTCGATGGATCCATCACCAACAGTCGCAGACATACTGAGGGGCCGACATCTGTCGCGAGCGAGGCCCATCTCAGCAAGAGCTTTTGACCATCAATCGTGCGGCTCAGACGCCCTTGTTGCTCAATCATCGGATCAAATACGGCACCGTTACCACCTTCAATATCCATCCACGCGACTGCCAACATATCGAGTACGGTTGAGGTCGGCAAACTCGCAAACTCTGGCGGCGACACATAACGCCCAGCAAGCGTAAAGTAGACGGGCGATGAATAGCGATTGCGATTCACGTTAAAGTGAATATCGCTGGCCTGGCGCACGACCGCCCAACGCAGCAGGGCGTCAAAGGCGGCCGCCAACGCGCCCTGCTGTGCGTGCCTATCGGCATGAATACTCGGCGTTCCTGCACTCTGCTCATCAGCGGGCTTGTCGATCGCCAGCAGCAATGTAGGGGGTAAGACAAATAGCGGAGGTTGACTCAAGCGAAAACCCCTGCGCCGCAGTAAATCGAGTACCGCACGAGTTTGATCGTCGTAGCAATACTCGCGCAACGCAAACACACCCACGCTGCCATCAGAAAAGCACACCGGGCACACACGACCGCGCAAACTGAGCACCGCAAGCTCGGGTGCCAGCGAGCGCACGAAAGCTGGCGAGAGTTGCATGAGCGTTTCATGCGTCGGGATGTCAACATACGCAGGGGCGCTTTCTGCCGCCTTAGCGTCCATACGAGTTACTAACCGATTAAGCATCTTGAATAACGTCCTGTAGCGGCCCCGTCAGAGCCCGGGGCGGTGACTCAACGCCCCTTGCGCAAACAAATAATGTGGGGCTTTCCTGTCTTTTTAAAGTGCACGCAAGGCGGAACGATGCGCTCAAGCCGGTACAAAAGCGATGGCCCCCAAACAGGCCGAGCGCGTGAATTTTTAAATACGTGCGGCTCAGAATCTAACAACACCTCAGCAGTCAATATTTTTCCGACGCCATAGATCGCTAACACCTGATTGCCTTCGGACGGTTGACTGTTTGGGCCCAAATCGGCAGGCGTCTGCTGCGTCACACCGAAAATATTTTTCTTCGCAGCAACCAAAGCGGCTTGCGAGTCGAGACGCAGCAATTCGTCAATCGTCGCCTGTTGAGCAGCAGTTTCACGAGCAAGCGCTGTGGTCGCGCCAAGTAGCCACAGCGCTACAGAGAAAAACAAGATGTTGCCAAAGCGTCTGAATTGCTTATCGTTGGGTGTCTTCAAAGAGGTCTCCGAGAAGTTGTACGACTAGAGCGCTGCGCGTCAGTTCTTGACCTGAAATATTTCCGACCTCAAGCGTCGCGCTACGCCAGCGCACCGGCGCATTCAAGGTTTCAAGTGCGGTAAGCGCGCGCAACGGCCCCTTTAAAGCCAACGTGCGTTGCTGCCAGACGGGTAAACCGGCAGGACGGTCAAGCGCAAGGCCTTGCGCATCAAGCGGCGCGCTCAGGGACAGCTTCGATGCGAGTCCCAACTGAATATGCTCGAATAGAGGGCTCAGGCGTTGCAAACTGGTCATCCAGTCCAAACCCAGCGAGGCCTGAGAAAAATCTAAAGCCTCTGCCGCCTGAGATAGACGCCATGTCAGCATGGCACGGTCGAGCGCAACGGCATGAAACTCCCATCCGTCGGGCTTGACCGCCTCGAGATGTTGATTCAAGGCAAACCGATGCTGGCGGTGATAGTGTGCAGCGCACGACCAATCTACTGAAACGGGCTCGCACTGCACGCGCAGCAATTGCCAGCCCGCCGGATTGAAGGGCACGCGACGCCAAGCCGTCATGACGCGCATCAAATCAGAAAATCTGTGCATCGGATGTTGCTGCCCGTACTGCGCGAGCGCATCAAACCAACGTTGCGCCGGGTTTTCTTTAGTGGCAGTCGCCTTCTGCTCCGGGCTGGTATAAAACCAGTTTGCCCAAAGACAAACCAAAACAATCAGCGCCAGCATCGCGGTGCGATTGTTAATCCGACGGCGCACGGTCCGTAAGACCAACACTCGCGCTTGCTCTGAGCATTTGCTATTCAACCAGGCAGGTAACTGCGTTGAACTGGCGATTAATCCTTCGTGCACGACTAAACTGGGAAAGCGAAGGCGAATCGAATTCAGCGCCTCAAGCGCAGCCTCGACATCCAGAAACCATCGATCGGTTTCAGAAATGATCGAGCCCGAGTGCGATGCAACCATCCAGTAGCCGCCCTCTTCAAAGCGCACAAGGCAAGCGACCGCTGCGTTTGGGTATGCGCTAGAGAACAAGGCCGCGGCAGAATATATTCCGCAAGACTGCGCAAAATATTGTTTTTCGAGCTGGACGCACCCCACTGTTGATGCGGGAGCACCGACGAGCAAAAAGTGCGTTGCGCGCACCAGACGTGCGTGCTTTCGTGCGAGCTTTAAAGGTTGGCCTCCGACCAGCGCAGTCCATTCCATGCCAAAGATGACTGGCTGCCCAAAAGAATTGCGAACAACCACTGTTTTGACAGGTAGCTTGACTGGTGCAGCGGGCAGTTTGACTGGTACAGCGGACAATTGGTCACTAGGCGCATTGGGGTCGGTCACGTTAGAAACCCTCTTCAACTTGCGCGGTAATCACAATGACCGTCATGATCCTGTTATGCCTCGCACGGTCGCTTCCGCCAAAGGCAATCGGCGCGTCTGCGCTCAGTCGCGTTTGGTCAGTTTCACCTCGCTTTTGCTCAAAACCTGAAACCAACATGGGTTGCCCTGGCCGAAGTGCCACCTGCTGTACGGTGCCATTGCCATCAATGGTGATTTGCTGAATCTGCAGGCGACTACTCTGCTCGCCGATGGTGAGGGTTTTAAGTGGTTGCGCAACCGTGTTGTCGTACGCAACAGAGAGCAGGATCTGCCCATCGTCCTGAGCATCTGGCACAAGCGTCAAAAATGACCCGACCGTTTCTTCTTTTTGGCTGACCGACATCGATGGCAAACCGCTGGCCATGCCCGCCAAGCCCGTGGTGTTCGACCCAGATGTTTTGACCTGATCAATATACGAAAACGTTGTGCGAATCGCGTGAGTGACCGGCCGCTTATTGAGCGTGAGCACCGGCATCGAGACGTGACGCACGACCGTGCCGTACTTTGCCAAAGCATGAACGATCAGCTTAGAAGACTGCACGGGGCCGTGAGCCGCATCCAGTGCGGCCCGAGCCACGCCAACGCTTGCCCCTGCAACGGGAGCCGACAGCGCTGCGGCAAAGCTGCCTTGCGCAAACAAGGTATCCCAATCCAGACCGAATTCCAGATCTTCGTGTGTTTGAAGAGAAATCTCTTCGAAGATCAGTCTAATGCGACGCATCAACGTTCGATTTTCGCGCTCGATGAAGCGCGCAACCGCCCGAAGCGCTTCAGGCGTGTCGGTCACAATCAAAGAACTCAGCGCGCCGGGCTGCGCCGCGATCACGCCTGCACGCGTTAATAACGGCTCAAGACGCAGCTTGATCGCCTCAAGCGTATGCTGCTCGGTACTCTTGAGCGCTGTGCCTGAGGTGCTGTCAAAGCCCCCTGCCTTGGCGCTGGAGCTTCGCCCCAGCCGAGCTTCGGCTTGCGCAGAGAGCGTGAGCGACCTGATATCAAATACTTGCGTTTGGGTTCGATAAAACTCGATCGCGCCGTTGTGAAAGCGCCAGCAAAGATTCAAACGCTTTGAAATTTGGTCGAGAATCTTAGGTAGCGGTTGCGGTCCCATCTCGAGCGAAACCTGGTGGGGCATCGGTAGCACTGGCGTCGTTGTACCGAGGTTGAGTCTGGGTAAAAAACTTTCGCTCGGCAGTAGCGCTTCAGGTTTAATCTGCACGGGTACACCCGTCGCTTGAGTAATTCTTTCTGCCAGTACGACGAGATCGCTTTTGCCACCGCGATACAACATGGTCGTATTCACCTTTGCGCGTAACGCCGGTGGTAAGGTGACGTCGCGCGAGAGCGGTACGGCTCGACTCGCCAGCCAGGGTTTTTCGACCTGCTGAGCCTTAAGCTTTTCGGCTCGGTTATTCGTACGGGCTTCAAAGGCCGTTTGAGTGCGCGCGAGGGTCTGACGCGTTTGCGCCGCCTCTGCGTCGCGCTGACTCAAACGCTGATGAAGGGCGCAACCCGTAAGTGTCGGAACGGTCAGGATGGTGAACAAGGCAACGCGTGTAAAAGGCCAAGTCATGTTGACGCGCCATCCCCAAGCGTACGATCGCAGGGTTCAGCCACAGGTACGATTCGCAGAACCTGGTTCGAATAAAAGCACGGCTGCAGCGGGCGATCTGACAATTCAGTCGAGGCCACTAAGGCCTGCACTGAGGATACAAAGTCGTCTGAAAAACGAGCCGAGGCCGACAAAGGAATGTCGATATCAACCGCCCAATGTTCAGGTTCAAAGCGCCAACCACTGAGACCCGCCCAACGGGTCAACGCTTGCCTAAGATGCAGGTCGGAGTGGCTGACTGCAAAAAATGGCCGTGGGGCTTGGTTGGCAGTAGCTTGCACAACAGGCGACTGCGGTGAGCCCGACACTTGTGAGCCCGACTGAAGCGAACCCGACTGCTGAGCCACGACAGGCTGTTGACTCGCGCCTAACTCAACGACAGACGAACCAACCCGTCGTGCACGTGCCTGCTGTTGAGCAGAGCGAAACAGCAGGGCTGGCCAGTGTCCCTCGACAATCGTATAAGGACCTTGACGCAGATAGGTCAAGACCTGTTCACCTTGGCTGCTTGCGCCCAAAATAATCGGGAGTACTTGACCGGGTAGCCATTGCAACCAGGTACGCGACGCATCTGAAAACACTTGTAGCGGTGCAACAGCACGATCACCTGACAGTTTCCAACCGAAATCAAGCGTACCCGTTGGACTGTTGGTGCCATGAGGTTGTTCGCTCGGCCAGGGCCGCGCAACAGGCCCCATGCACCCAGAGAGCAATAAAAAGAAAAACAACCACCAAGTACCGCGCACAGTCATGATTTACTCGCCCGTAAATATTTAATGAGCGGTGATCTTGACGCTTGTCGGCATGCTTCACAATTGTGTGACTCACGCATAGACGAAAACAGCGCGCAAAAAAAACGAGACCCAGAGGTCTCATTTTTTTCTGACTGCTTCGACTTATTTTTTGCGAGCTGGTGGTGCAGCCTTAGCTAAAGCAGGATCTTGCATCAGCGGACGTGATTCGTCGAGCGCCACGGTCAAGGCTTGTACAGGCGGCGTATTGCCTGACAAGGCGGCATCAAACTGTCGACTCAAAATTGGTTCGATGCTGTGATAGTTACGGGCACGAAAGCCACGACTATTTTTGTCATTGACTTGACGCATTGAATCAACTAACAAACGAATACCTGGCACCTTGTCGTAGAGCGACACATTTGCTGCGCGAAACGCGGCATCCGTTAACGGCAAATAACCCGTGCGTTGGTGCCAGTTAGCTGCAATCACAGGCTTTGAAAGGTATGCCAGGAAAGCGACTGTTGCTTTATCAGCATCTTTGGTGTGACCCGAGACGACCCACAAAGCACCACCACTCACAAAGGGTGCGCCCGCCTTAGGACTGACTTGGTCGTAGAAGGGCAAAGGTGCCATGCCAAAATTCAAACCACGGGTATCGAGCATATGACCTAAGGCACCAGAGGTCGTTGTAATCACTGCACACTTGTTTTTAGCAAACAGCTCATCGGCCTCAGTACCGTTACTGTTTTGCATTAGAAGCTCTGAACGTTTCCAGCTCACCATGATTGACATGTGGCGCATAAACACCGGATCAGCCAGGTTCAGTTCGGGCTGCTGCTTAGATTTTTCTAAACCATTACCTGGAGTGACAAACACTACGTTATTGATGGGTGCCAGATTTTCAAGATGGGTACTCACCTGCTGACTGATCCCGAACGGACACTCGTAATACGCCTTGTCACGCAAAGCCAGTAAATGATTTTGCAACTCAGGCCAAGTGCGCGCTGGTTT
This sequence comes from uncultured beta proteobacterium, assembly GCA_903932425.1. GTDB lineage: Bacteria > Pseudomonadota > Gammaproteobacteria > Burkholderiales > Burkholderiaceae_B > Zwartia. The sequence continues at coordinate 13,389 of CAIZGG010000010.1, forward strand.
AGTGGCATCAAGACCTGCCTTGTTATAGCCATCCAAGTTGTAAAGCATGACAGGGATTTCGGCCATGAACGGGAAGGCCATCAAACGACCTTGCCCGTCGCGCATAAAGCCAGTTGTTTGAGATAAAAACCAATTAAGGTCGGAAATCGGATAGCGTTTCAACAAATCATAGAGAGGCACAATATTTTTGTGCTGAGCAATCAACTCGGGCGAGCGATTATCTTCAATCTGAACAAGATTCGGTTTGCCCGCGCCCGGAGAAGTCATTGCCGCGGTCGCTTGCGCCCTTAAGGCGGCCTGATGATCGAACCCCTTCAGTACAACTATGACATCAGATTGTTCGTTATTAAACTGCTTGGCAATCTTTTCGAATTCAGATTTGTTCACCGAACTTAAGGTATGCCAAACCTGCACCTCGATCGGGTCAGCGTATGCCAGCCCTGATACCAAACAGGAGGCGCCTATCATCATTGCAAAACGGGTGAATAAAGTCACGCTGTTAATTCCGTTAAAAAGTCGAACACTATGGTTGAATAACTTTGACCAGACTGAGTGAGTAGTTTTGACCACAATCGAGCTAGGCACCTTTGAATCTAAGAGCTATTTTACAGCGGCAAGGTCTGCCTCTGAGGTAAACGAGTCAGCAAAGAACGCGTCTTCTGGCAGCTTGCAGGTCGCCACAAACTCGCGACGCGCTGAATCAACCACAATTGGCGCTCCGCAAGCGTAGACTTGATGCCCGCTCAGATCGGGAAAATCTTGCATGACTGCCCGATGCACAAAGCCGGTTCGACCCGCCCAGTGATCTTCAGGCAACGCATCTGAAACGACCGGAACGTACTTGAAATCGGGTATGGCTTTAGCCCACTGCTCGACCAGTTCATTCATATATAAGTCGCTAGGACGTCGCCCCCCCCAGTACAAGGTGATGGGACGATTGATTTTTTCGTGCACCATGTGCTCAACGATTGCTTTAATCGGCGCAAAACCAGTGCCGCTCGCAAGCATGACGATCGGCAGTTGGCTATCTTCACGCAAAAAGAATGAACCGAAAGGCCCTTCGAGTCGAAGAATTTCGCGCTCTTTCATTGCCGTTGCGCCTGCCCCCAACACATGGTCGGTCAACAGCCCACCGCTCAGGTGGCGAACATGCAGTTCAAGAGAACCGGCGGCATGGGGTGCATTGGCCATTGAGTAGCTGCGCCGCTTGCCATCTTTAAGAATGACTTCGATATACTGCCCGGCGTAAAAACGAAATGTTTCAGTGGCAGGTAACTGTAAGGTCAACAGGGCAACATCTGAGGTGGGGCGTTGAATCGCGGTCACCCGTGACGGTATTTTGCGAATCTGAATATCAGAGGCGAGACGCAGTTCACGCGATTCGATCACAAGATCAGAGGTTGCGCGAGCCTGGCATAGCAATGTGAAGCCGGCTTCGATTTCATCTGCGCTGAGAATTTGGGCCGGACTTGCGCCCGCCTCGACCGAGCCCGACAGCACCTTGGCTTTGCAGGTTGAGCAGGCGCCGCTGCGGCAGCTATAGGGTAAGACTATGCCAGCCGCCAGTGCGGCATCAAGCACAGTTTTATCGGCTTCTGCTGCAAACTGATGTTGACTGGGTTGAATCGTAATTTGAAACGACATAATCGCTTTAACCTAAAAATGAGTCAATAAAGGCGGCACCGCTGTACAGCTGAACTGCTTAATAACAAATACTGCTATCAGTCGGCGCCGAGTTCAAACGGCGCCGCCGTAGAACGATAATGGAGGATTCTACTTTCAAAGAACCGGCGAAAGTACTGGCTCTTTACTGCGAACGGCTAATAATTTGCCTTTGCGGGCGCGTTTTGACAGATACGATGCCAGTTCAGCCCCCGACAAGACGTCTTGCACTTGTTTATTGCGATAGGTGCCGGTGACGCGTAAGCCTGCCTTTGATACGGGTACCGTCTGGGATAGGACATCTGGCGCATCAAGCCCCATCAAAATCGTCCCTCGTCCGCCCGAGGCAAGAGCCTTAATCTCGGAGACCTCAATCAACAGCATCCGCCCGCGACTCGACAAAAATGCCACCTGTACCGCTTGCGCGAACATGGGCACCGGACGCAACAAGCCGTCTTTGGGCTCGAGCGTCACGAATTGCTTGCCCGCGCGTTGACGGCTGGTCATGTCAGACACTCTGGCGACAAAACCAAAACCCTGTTGCGTGGTCAGCAGCCATGCTGAATCGGTTTGAGCCGCGATCATGTGCTCAATACGCGAACCGGCCTCTAGGTCAATCATTGAGGTCACAGGCGCACCATCTCCACGCGCAGAAGGTAGCGCCGAGACAGCGACTGAATAGACGCGACCGTTGTCACCAAACGCAATCAAGGTGTCGGTGCTGCGGCACTCGAAGATGCCATAACACGCATCACCGGCTTTGAAGGCAAACTGAGTCGTGTCATGTCCGTGACCCTGTCGAGCACGCAGCCAACCTTTTTGCGACACGATGACCGTAACGGGTTCATCGACAATTTTGATTTCAAGCACGGCGCGCTCTGCGGTCTTGATGAGTGTCCTGCGCTCGTCGCCATACGTCTTGATATCGGCTTCGATTTCCCGGACAACCGTGCGCTTGAGTGCGGTTGGCTGATCGATTAACTCTTTAAGCTTCTCTTGTTCAGCGCGCTTGTCGGCAAGTTCTTGCTCGATTTTGAAGCCCTCAAGACGCGCTAGCTGACGCAGACGCATATCAAGAATATCGTCAGCCTGGCGCTCGGTTAACGAGAAGCGCTGCATCAGTGCAGGCCGCGGCTCGTCAGATTCTCGAATCGTCTTGATCACTTCATCGACGTTGAGATAGACCAGCATGCGACCTTCGAGCACGTGGATGCGATCAGTCACCTTGTCATAACGGTACTGAGTGCGACGTAAGACCGTGCTCGTGCGAAAATCAATCCACTCGAGCAACGCCTGACGCAAACCCTTTTGACGCGGACGTTTGTCCGTGCCAATGCACACCAAGTTCATTGAGACACTGGTTTCCATGCTGGTTTGAGCCAGCAAAGTGTTCACTAGTTCGTCGCGGTCAATGCGGGACGTTTTGGGTTCAAACACCAACCGTACCGCAGCATCTTTTCCGGACTCATCTCGCACCGCATCGAGCAGGCCCAGCATCTGAGCCTTGGTCTGCTGCTGTTCGGGCGTGAGCGCTTTTTTACCTGTTTTGACCTTCGGATTCGTGAGGTCTTCGATTTCTTCGAGGACTTTCTGACACGAGGCGCCTGGGGGCAGTTCGTGGACAACCAACTGCCACTGCCCTCGCGCCATCTCTTCAAACTGCCAACGTGCACGCGCTTTAATCGAACCACGACCCGTTTGATAAATCTGAGCGATTTCTGCAGATGCGGTGATAATTTGCCCGCCACCCGCAAAGTCAGGGCCCGGCACCATTTCAAATAACGCCGCATCAGACAAATTAGGCTGTTTAATTAACGCAGCGCAGGCTTGTCCGATCTCGCGCAAATTATGCGAAGGGATTTCTGTGGCCATGCCCACGGCAATGCCCGAGGCACCATTGAGCAACATGACAGGCAGCCGCGCAGGCAACATGTCGGGCTCTTGATGGCTGCCATCGTAATTGGGCACGAAATCAACAGTGCCCTCGTCAAGCTCATCTAGCAACAAACGGGCAAAGGGCGTGAGGCGCGCCTCGGTGTAGCGCATCGCTGCCGCGTTATCGCCATCGCGTGAACCGAAGTTACCCTGACCATCTATCAGGGGGTAACGCAAGGTGAACTGTTGCGCCATACGCACCAAGGCGTCATAGGCGGCCTGGTCCCCATGCGGGTGATATTTACCGAGTACATCACCGACGACACGTGCGGATTTAACAGGCTTAGCGCCCGATTGCAGCCCCATCGCCTGCATCGCATACAAAATACGACGTTGCACCGGCTTTTGCCCATCACCCACATCAGGCAAAGCACGGCCGCGTACGACTGACACGGCATAGTCAAGATACGCCTGCTCGGCATACAGGCCAAGGGTCAGCGATTCACCATCATCTTTTTGATCAAATAAACCAGGTTGAGTACCGTCAGTCATTTAAATATCAACCTCTGCAAGATTGCCTTTGTCTTCAAGCCAGGTACGGCGAGCACCTGATTCACTTTTACCCATCAACATGTCAAACATCGCGGTCGTGTCTGCGGGTGCCAGCGCACCGTAGCCGACCGGTAACATCCGACGCGTATCGGGGTTCATCGTGGTTTCCCAGAGTTGTACCGGGCTCATCTCACCCAAGCCTTTGAAACGACTAATATCCCAAGAGCCCTCGCGCACGCCTTCTTTGCGCAGTTTGTCTTGCACAACCTCAAGCTCACCGGCGTCGAGGCAATAAATTTTGCGAGCGGGCCGTTTGCCTAAAGCCGGCACGTCGACGCGAAACAAAGGCGGACGGGCCACATACACATGCCCCAATTCAACGAGTCGCGGGAAATGCTTATAAAACAACGTCAATAACAGCACCTGAATGTGCGATCCGTCAACGTCAGCGTCGGACAGAATACAGATACGGCCATAGCGCAGTCCGGACAAATCAGGGGTATCTTTAGGACCGTGTGGGTCAACACCAATTGCCACCGCAATATCGTGGATCTCGTTGTTCGCGAAGAGACGATCGCGATCAACCTCCCAAGCGTTTAAGACTTTGCCACGCAGGGGCAAAACCGCCTGAAACTCTTTGTCGCGCCCCATTTTGGCTGAACCACCGGCTGAATCGCCCTCGACCAAGAATACTTCTGTACGAGACGAATCTGACGACTCACAGTCAGTGAGCTTGCCAGGCAACACCGCCACACCAGAGCTTTTACGCTTTTCAACCTTCTGCGCAGACTTGGCCCGCGCCTGGGCTTGTCGAATCGCGAGTTCAGCCAGTTTTTTGCCGTACTCGACGTTACTGTTGAGCCAGAGATCGAGCGAGGTACGCACAAAGCCCCCCACCAAGCGCACGGCATCGCGACTGTTCAGGCGCTCTTTAATCTGACCTTGAAACTGCGGGTCGAGCACTTTGGCGGATAGCACAAAACTTGCTCGGGCAAAGACATCTTCAGGTAAAAGTTTGACACCTTTGGGCAACAGGCTATGCAACTCAGCAAAGCCCTTGACTGCACTGAACAAACCCTCGCGCAAGCCAGCCTCGTGGGTACCACCCGCGGGGGTGGGGATCAGATTGACATAAGACTCGCGTACCACGTTGCCCTCGTCGGCCCAGACGACCACCCATTGAGCGCCCTCGCCTTGCGCAAAGCTCTCATGATCAGCCAGCGCGAATTGCTCGCCCTGAAACATTGGCACGCGCAACTCTAAGCCCTCGAGAGCCTCTGACAAGTAGCCCGCTAATCCATCTTCATATTGCCAGCTGCGGGTATCACCGGTTTTTTCGTTGACGAGTGTGACCTTGACCCCCGCCATTAACACCGCTTTACTGCGCAGCAAGTGCATCAGTTCATTAAGCGGAATCACACCAGAATCAAAAAAACTAATGTCGGGCCAAACCCGAACGCGCGTACCGGATTTTTTTCGATTGAGCTCAGGAACCACCGCAAGTGGCTCAAGAACATCGCCATTGGCAAACACCATGCGATGGGCAGCGGCTTCGCGCCAGACCACTAATTCAAGTCGCTTGGACAGCGCGTTGGTGACCGAAACACCGACACCATGTAAACCGCCCGAGAAGGCGTAGGCGCCGCCGCCTTTCTTGTCAAATTTTCCGCCGGCGTGCAGACGCGTAAAGACGAGTTCGACTACCGGAGCTTTTTCTTCGGGATGCAGACCAACGGGAATGCCTCGCCCATCATCTTCAACGGTCACACTGCCGTCGGCGTGTAAGATCACTTGGATGTGTTTACCGTAGCCCGCTAGGGCCTCATCGGCCGCGTTATCGAGAACTTCTTGAATAATGTGAAGCGGGTGCTCAGTGCGGGTGTACATGCCAGGCCGCTGGCGCACGGGTTCAAGGCCTTTCAGCACCCGAATCGATGACTCGTTGTAAGACTTAGTACTCAAGAGATCCCCAATTGCGATAAAAGTTGCGCCATTTTACGGAAAATGCAGAAGGAGGCAGTTTGGCAGGCAAAACAGCGCTTAGGCGTGACGCGTAGACTGCAGAACCTGCCTGACCACGAGGGATGAAGGCGTGCCCAGAAGACGGTCGACGTGCTGGGATCCTCTGTATTTTGGCAACGAGTTGTTATTCTGCACAGTCCTTAGCCGGCAAAACGCTCCAAGCCTAGCAAAGTACGGGGATGTTATGCTTTAATGCACTTAAGACAGGTAGCTTCTAAGTCGTCTGGAATCCCTATTGTCGATTCCATGCAGGCTCGGCCCTCATTGCCGAACGGCATTGCCGAATGTAAAAGCAAAAACTATTCCAAATTTGCCATACCGATCACTCTAAGAGAGAAACCATGAGCGAACACATCAAAAACGTGAGCGACGCCAGCTTTGACGCGGACGTCATCAAATCTTCACAGCCTGTACTGGTTGACTACTGGGCGGCCTGGTGCGGCCCTTGCAAGCAAATCGCGCCGATGCTTGAAGAAGTTGCCAGTCAGTACGCAGGCAAAATGACCGTCGCCAAACTGAACGTTGACGAAAATCAAGCTACCGCAGGTAACTTTGGGATTCGCGGCATTCCGACCTTAATGTTGTTTAAGGACGGTAAAGTCGCTGACACCAAGGTGGGTGCCTTGTCAAAAGCACAATTAACCGCATGGTTAGACAGCGCGATCTAAGATGCCGTCACGCGCGAGCCCCTTCGTGGCTCGCCACTGGCTTCGCTTAAGGCGGGCTGTTCGTTTATAAAACCTTCTCCCCTTCCTCTTCTATTTTGAAGTAATTTTTTACACTGACATCAATGCACCTGAACGAACTGAAGGCGCAGCACGTTTCGCAGCTGCTCGAAATGGCCGCAGGCCTCGAAATCGAAAACGCTAGTCGC
>CAIZGG010000011.1 GCA_903932425.1 uncultured beta proteobacterium
CGCAGGGTGCGCATGCTGGGTGGTTATCAACGCTGGGGGCGTGGGTGCTCGCGTTGTTGTGGATTTTGCCCTTGCTGTATGCCTGCTGGGCCGCGTTTCATCCTTCAGAGTTTGCGACGAAGTTGGTATTGACGGCGCCTTTGACATTCAATAACTTTTTGATCGCCTGGGATGCCGCCCCGTTTGCCAGGTATTTTTTAAATACGACGCTGTTGGTGGGAACGGTTTTGGCGATGCAGTTGTTGCTCTGTACCTTGGCAGCTTATGCTTTTGCGCGCTACGAGTTTTGTGGCAAAAACCTGATGTTTTCGTTGGTACTTATCCAACTGATGATCATGCCTGAAATTTTAATTGTTAGAAACTACCAAAGCTTAACCAAGCTTGGGTTGGTGGATACGTTGTTTGGCATTGGTCTGCCTTACTTCGCCTCAGCGTTTGCGATCTTTTTGTTACGCCAAACCTTTAGAACAATTCCTAAAGAGCTTGTTGAGGCTGCCGAGATGGAGGGCGCCTCGTCTTTGCAGGTCTTGCGCCATGTGTATATCCCTTTGGCCAAACCAACGTACCTTGCTTTTGCACTTGTCTCAGTCAGTTATCACTGGAACAATTTCTTATGGCCCTTAGTGGTGAGTAACTCAGTCGGCTCACGCCCTTTGACGGTTGGCTTACAAGTATTCTCATCAACCGATCAGGGTATTGACTGGTCAGTGATTACCGCGGCAACCTTGTTGACCTCAGGGCCGCTACTCATCGGATTTTTAATTTTTCAACGGCAATTTGTTCAGTCGTTTATGCGGGCGGGTATTAAATGAAAATCGTGACCTATAACGTGCAATGGTTTAAGGGTTTGGATAACGTTGTCGATATCGCACGCGTGATTAACGTCGCACGCGAGATGGCAGATTTTGATGCACTTTGCCTGCAAGAGGTTGCCGTGAATTACACAGCCTTGACCGGTACGTTGCAGCCTGATCAACCCGCGATTGTGAAACAGTTGCTGCCTGGGTTTGAGATTTTTTTTAGTCCGGCAATCGACGAGCTATCGCCATGCGGCACGATGCGCCAACAATTTGGTAATTTGATCGCGACCCGCTTACCCGTCAGACAAGTGCAGCACACCCCTTTGCCTTATCCTAATCCGCCGGTGGCGCAACCAACTCCAAGCATGCAGCGCATTGCGCTGACTTGCACGGTGCAGGCGCCCTGGGGGCCAGTGCGTCTGATCACCAGTCACCTTGAGTATTACAACCAAGTGATGCGCCACGCGCAGACCCGTGCGCTACGCGATTTGCATGTCCAAGGTTGTGCATTAGCGGCGCAACCCTCTAAAACAGAGCAGGGCACGCCTTATCAACCCAAGCCGCTCACGACCGACACCATTATTTGTGGTGACTTCAACTTTGAGCCCGACAGCGAAGAATACGCAACCATGACTCAAGCCGGCGACGGCATAACGGGCGCTCAGGCATCCGCTGCCGCTCAAGGGGGCGTTGTCCATACAGGTGCCGCTCAAACAGGCACCGCTCAAACTCAGACCACGGGCAAGCTCTTGAATAGCTTTGACTTACTGCATCCTGGCGCAGCCTACCCCTCAACCTTTAGGCTCTTTGATCGCACCTACGGCCCGGAGCCCGTTGGCTGCGATTTCTTTTTTGTCAGTGATTCGCTCGCCCTCCGCGTGAAAGGTTTTGCCGTTAATCAAACGACTCAAGCCTCTGACCATCAGCCGGTATTGCTTGAATTAGAGTGAGTTGAACCTGCCCGGCAGTGCAGGCTCTTCGCTATATTTTTCAAGCGGTGCAACCTTCTGGGTCGAGCCTTTCACTGAGACGTACAGGCAACAGCCTAAGTGAGACGTAAAGGCAACAGCCTAAGAAACGGACGCGTTCGCAGAGGTATGGGTGAGACCTGCTGCAATCACCGTTTTGGTGCATTTTTATATTATCGATCGGCTTTGCACTAAGTTAAGGCGCGTAAGTCTGGAATTGCGCTGTTAAACAATGCATCCTAACGCCGAGGCTGTGCAGTTTTGCCCCATAACGAGTCTTTTTTAAAAAGTTGGCACGCTATTTGCTGTTGACCCTCTGTCAAGTCTCAAAGCAAAGGGTGCTCACGATGTCATTATTTTCAAATCCATTTGATTCGAACGTTCGTTTGCGCTGCGCCTGTGGCCAGCATCAGTCTGATGCCGAGCATCAAGCCAGCGCAGCGCTGGTAGATCAGCGCTCATCAGAGGCCCTGACCTCACGCGTGGTTGAGCAAGCCGTGATGCGCGCGGTGTTTCCTGAAGATGGTATGCGTCGGCGCTTTTTACACGCCGTTGGCGCACCGACCGCCCTGGCTGCGCTATCCGCACTCTTTCCGTTAGCGGCTGCAAAAGAAGCCTTCGCTCAGGGCGGCAAATTAGAGAAGACAGACTTAAAAATCGGTTTTATCCCAATCACCTGTGCCACGCCAATTATTATGGCCGACCCGATGGGCTTTTATAAGCGTCAGGGTCTCAACGTCGAAGTGATCAAGACCGCAGGTTGGGCTGTGATTCGCGACAAGACCATGAATAAAGAGTACGACGCCGCTCACATGCTTTCGCCAATGCCGATCGCGATTTCAATCGGTGCGGGTGCTGCTCCTACGCCTTACACCGTGCCTGCAATCGAAAATATTAACGGGCAGGCGATTACGCTTGCGATGAAGCATAAAGACAAGCGTAATCCAAAAGACTGGAAGGGCTTCAAGTTCGCGATTCCGTTCGACTATTCGATGCACAACTATTTGTTGCGCTACTACCTTGCTGAAAATGGTCTCGATCCTGATCGTGATGTGCAGATCCGTGTGGTGCCGCCGCCAGAGATGGTTGCGAACTTGCGCGCCGACAATATCGATGGCTTTTTAGGACCAGATCCTGTTAATCAGCGTGCTGTGTTTGATGGTGTCGGGTTTATTCATTTGCTCTCTAAAGAGTTATGGGACGGTCACCCTTGCTGCGCGTTTGCAGCAAGTAAAGAATTTGTGACTGCAAACCCTAACACCTATGGCGCCTTGTTGCGTGCCATTGTCGAGGCCACGGCTTACGCACAGAAAGCTGAAAACCGTAAAGAAATTGCCGCAGCGATTTCGACACCGAACTATCTGAACCAACCGTTGACTGTGGTTGAACAAGTATTGACGGGCGCCTTCGCCGATGGTTTGGGCGGGGTGAAAAAAGTGCCAGATCGCGCTGGTTTTGATCCGTTCCCCTGGGAGTCGTTTGCCATTTGGATCTTGACCCAGATGCAACGCTGGGGCCAGATCAAGGGCGAGGTGGATTATCAAAAAATTGCCCGCGACGTGTTCTTGGCAACCGATGCGCGTCGTGCGATGGAGCAAGCCGGTTTGGTTGCACCAACGTCCAACACAAAATCGATCACCGTGATGGGTAAAGTATTTGATTCAAGCAAGCCCAAAGAGTACCTCGACAGCTTTGCGATTAAGAAGGTTTAAGAACGATGCTTAAAAGCGAAAAACTGCGCGCATTGATTTTGTCGCTGCTGATCTTGGGGTTCTTTTTGGCGGCGTGGCAGATCGGCACCATGCCCTTCACGAGCACGCAAGTGGTCGACGATGAATACGCCAAACTCGTGGGGTCAGCCGCATCTTCGGGGCAGAAGTCCGCCTTTCCGACTCCAATGGATGTTGGGCGTAAATTGGTCGAACAGCTGTCTGACCCTTTCTATGACAAGGGGCCCAACGACAAGGGAATTGGGATCCAGTTGGCCTGGTCGGTTGGGCGCGTGGGACTTGGTTTTGGCTTGGCAGCGCTGGTCGCGATTCCGCTAGGCTTTTTGATTGGGATGTCACGCTTGGTGTTTCAAGCGCTTGACCCATTCATTCAAGTGCTAAAGCCAATCTCGCCACTGGCCTGGATGCCTCTTGCACTTTTCACCTTGAAAGATTCAGGGGTGTCTGCCATCTTCGTTATTTTTATCTGTTCGATTTGGCCAATGCTGATCAACACGGCGTTTGGCGTCGCCTCGGTGCGTAAAGAGTGGATTGATGTGTCGCGCACCTTAGAGGTTAAGCCGTTGCGCAAGGCCTTGCTCGTGATTTTGCCGGCGGCGGCACCAACGATTATGACGGGGATGAGAATCTCGATCGGGATTGCCTGGTTAGTGATCGTAGCCGCCGAAATGTTGGTGGGCGGTACGGGCATTGGATATTTTGTCTGGAACGAATGGAACAACCTGTCAATTGCCAACATTTTAGTTGCGGTATTTTTGATTGGCGTGATTGGCATGCTGCTTGATATGTGCTTCGCGCGTCTGCAAAAAGCGGTGACCTATCGTGATTAACTCGGTTGGGATCAACCGTGTTGGCCTTCAATTAAGTGTGTGTGTTTAGTATGCAAAGCTTTGTTCAAGTTCAAGCTCTTAAGCAGTCGTTTCCAAGCCCGTCAGGTGAGGGCGATCTGGTTGTGTTTGATGACATCAATTTTGAAATCGCCAAAGGTGATTTTGTATGCATCATCGGTCATTCGGGCTGCGGTAAGACAACGATCTTAAATGTGCTTGCAGGCCTGGAAGCCGCGACGGGCGGTCACGCCTTTATTGATGGGCGCGAAATCTCGGGCCCCAGCCTGGATCGCGGCGTGGTGTTTCAGGCCCACGCCTTGATGCCTTGGATGACGGTGCACGCCAACATTGCCTTTGCTGTGCGCTCGAAGTGGCCCGAATGGTCGCGCACTCAGGTTGATCAACATGTGCAGCAATTTATCGATATGGTGCACTTGCAAGGCTCAGAAAATAAAAAGCCATCGCAGCTGTCCGGTGGTATGAAGCAGAGGGTGGGTATCGCTCGTGCTTTTGCCATCCAACCCAAAATGCTTTTGCTAGACGAGCCCTTCGGTGCGCTCGATGCGTTAACGCGTGGCAATATTCAAGATGAGCTCGTGACGATTGTGCGCCAGACCAAACAAACTGTATTCATGATTACGCATGATGTGGATGAGGCGATTTTGTTGTCGGACAAAATATTTTTGATGAGTAACGGCCCACGTGCCAAGCTTGCAGAAATCGTGACGAACCCTCTGCCGCGAGACCGCACTCGCGCGACAATGCATCATGATCCAAAATTTTACGAAGTACGCAATGATTTGATTGATTTCTTAGTGCATCGTTCTAAGACCTTTGCATCGTCCGCTTCGGTTGCAGCTTGAGCGAGTCGCACGTTGAATGTTGAGTTGTTTGGATATTTTCATTTTTTAAATTCAGGAGATCTTTATGGCAGTTGCCAAAGCAGTCGCTAAACCAATGACACGCGAAGACGTGACCGATTTGATTTATTCAGCCAAAGTGCAAAAAGGCATCAAATGGGCTGATGTCTCAAAAAAGCTCAAGCTCTCTAAAGAGTGGACTACCGCTGCTTGCCTGGGTCAGATGACACTTACTAAAGAGCAAGCCACCATTATCGGCAAAACCTTTGGTTTGCCGGCTGAAGCTGTCGCCCTGTTGCAAGTCGTACCTTACAAAGGCTCGCTGCGCAGCTCGGTGCCCACCGATCCACTGATCTATCGCTGGTATGAAATCGTAAGCGTCTATGGCACAACGATTAAAGAGCTGATCCACGAAGAGTTTGGCGACGGCATCATGAGCGCAATCGATTTTTCAATGGATATCAAACGTGAACCCGATCCAAAGGGCGATCGCGTGAACGTGGTGTTGTCGGGTAAATTTTTGCCCTACAAGACCTATTGAGCCAAGCCCTTTAACGCTTAGATCGAAGGCGACTAAGGGGCATGGTCCCTCGCCATGAACTGGACTAAGTGATCGTCTTCGTCTTGACGTTGAGGCGACGCGTAGTCCGTTGAGTATTTCAGTGCGGGCGACAGAGGTTTCTGTCGCCCTTTTTCTTTTTTTGGTTATAGTTCGACTATAGAACCTCGGTGCAGATAAGCTTGGGTATTTGCTCGCTCATTTTTTAAGGTGATTAGTCTGAATATGCGCTTTGGCGACACGATCATGCAGTGGTCTGAGCAACTGGCTCAATTTAGCGAGCCTTCCTGGGCTGAAAAAGGTCAGCTGACGGTTACTTATCTGACCGATGCACATCTGGCAGCGGGACGCAGCTTGAGCGCGCTCATGGTTGAGGCAGGTTTTGATGAAGTGTCAACAGATGCTGTGGGTAACATCGTTGGTGTGTATCACGGGCAATCGCCTTTTGCGCCAAGGTTACTGACAGGTTCGCACTACGATACCGTGCGCAATGGTGGCAAATATGATGGCCGCTTAGGGATTTTGGTGCCGCTTGCTGCTGTGCGCGATCTTGCCCAACGCAAGCAGCGCTTGCCCTTCGGGATTGAGGTGATTGGTTTTGCCGAAGAAGAAGGGCAGCGCTACCGCGCGACCTTTTTGGCGGCTAGCGCACTCACTGGCTCCTTCGACGCGGCCTGGCTGAGCCAGGTGGATTCAGAAGGCATCACCATGCAGCAGGCTATGCAGCAAGCGGGCTTGCCTGGCACACTCGAGTCGATTCTCGAGCTCAAGCGCGATCCAGGCAAATATCTAGGCTTTGTTGAAGTTCATATCGAACAAGGCCCGGTTTTGTGTGAAGGGGCCTTGCCACTTGGCGTGGTCACCTCGATCAATGCCGGAATCCGCGCTGTGTGTAAAACGATCGGTATGGCTGCTCATGCAGGCACCACACCAATGCTCATGCGGCAAGACGCCATGCTTGCTGCAGCCGAAATCAGTTTGATGGCCGAGCAGCGTGCCCTTGCCGATGCCGACTCGGTTGCGACGGTCGGTCAGTTTCAAGTGCCCGGCGGGTCAATTAACGTGATCCCTGGCGAATGTGCTTTTACGCTAGACATGCGGGCACCGACCGATCAACAGCGCGACGCGTTGGTCAGCGATATCCTCAAACAAGCCCAGCTTATCGCCGAGCGGCGTCAGGTTAAGTTTGAATATACAGAGGTCATGCGTGCCGCCGCTGCCCCGTCAGATCTTGCGTGGCAACAACGGTGGGAGCGCGCCGTGGCAGCTGTCGGCCAATCGGTGTTCAAACTCAACAGCGGGGCAGGTCACGATGCAATGAAACTGCATACCATCATGCCTCAAGCCATGTTGTTTGTGCGTGGCGGTAATCGTGGCATTAGTCACAATCCGCTTGAAATTATCTCGGCCGAAGATGCCGATTTGGCGGTACGGGCGTTTATTGCTTTGCTTGAGGATTTGGTTGCACAGCCTTGAGACTTTGAAAGTATGATTGAGGTTCATTTGAACCTTAAATCCTGAACCGCTATGACCACCGCCGACTACAACCGTCTTGATCAATGGATCGACGCACACTTTGATGAACAGGTTGTTTTTTTACAGTCGGTGCTTTCAGTGCCTACCGATACACCGCCAGGTAATAACACCCCGCACGCCTTGCATACTGCAGAGTTGCTAAAAAAATACGACATGCAGGCGCAGGCGCACGCCGTGCCAGCCGATGTTGTGCAGGCCGCGGGGCTTGAATCGATCACCAACCTGATCGTCAAGCGTCAGTACGGGCAGGGCGGACGTGTGCTGGCGCTGAACGCGCATGGCGACGTTGTCCCACCCGGAGACGGCTGGACATACCCCCCTTACGCAGGCGAAGTGCATGACGGGAAAATATACGGACGTGCAGCCGCGGTGAGTAAGTGTGATTTTTCAACCTACGTTTTTGCGGTGCGAGCACTTGAGTCGTTAGGTGTGCCGTTAAAAGGTAGAATCGAACTTCAATTCACCTATGACGAAGAGTTTGGTGGTGAGCTCGGGCCTGGTTGGTTGCTAAAAAATAAACTCACGCAACCCGACCTGGCGATTGCTGCTGGCTTTAGTTATCAAATTATTACGGCTCACAACGGGTGTTTACAGCTTGAGGTCACCGTCAACGGCAAGATGGGCCACGCTGCGGTACCGAGCTCTGGGGTTGATGCCCTGCAGGCTGCTGTCAAAATCATGAATGCCTTGTATGCCTTGAACGACACCTATCAGTCGATCACTAGCAAGGTGCCGGGTATTAATCACCCGTACTTAAATATTGGCTTAATCAATGGCGGCACTAACACTAACGTTATTCCAGGCAAAGTGGTGCTCAAGCTTGATCGCCGCATGATCCCCGAAGAAGATCCAGCTCAGGTCGAACAAAGCCTGCGTGACACCATTGAAAAAACTTGGCAAGCCCTGCCTGGCATTACTGTTCAGACGCGCAGAATTTTGCTTGCTCGTGCGCTTAAACCCTTGGCGGGGAGCGACGCTTTAGTGGGCGCGTTGCAGCAGCATGCAAAAACGATTTTTAATGAAGAGGTGCCAGCCTGTGGCACGCCTTTGTATGCTGATGCTCGCTTATATTGCGAAGCGGGTGTGCCAGTGGTGTTGTACGGCGCAGGACCACGCACCGTTGAAGAAAGTCGCGCTAAACAGCCAGACGAGCGTTTAGAGCTTGAAGACCTAAGGCGTGCAACCAAAGTGATTGCACGGACCTGTTTAGATTTGATGACTTAATCGGGCTGGATATTTTTTTCGCGAATCAAGCGAGCCCATTTTTCTGAATCTTTTTTCAGTAAGGCGCCAAGCTCTTGCGGGGTTGAGCTGGCAGGCAATGTGCCCGACGCCAACAAACGCTGTTTGACTGATTCAGTTTCAAGCGTGCGTTTGACTGCCGCGTTGACACGATTAATGATCTCGGCGGGTGTGTCTTTGGTGGTAAACATGCCGTACCAGTTGTCAGAGTCAACACCGTCGATGCCGATTTCTTTAAACGTTTTTACATCCGGAAACAATGGATGACGCGTTTCAGCAGCCATAGCAATCGGTTTGAGTTTGCCGGCGCGAATGTTGTTAATGAGGCCTGGCACATCACCAAAAAAAGCATCCACGTGGCCGGCCATGACATCAGTAATGGCGGGTGCTGCGCCCTTGTAAGGCACGTCCACAAAGTTGGCTTTGGTCGCAGCGCCCAGTAAGGCGGCGGCTAAGTGAGGCACACTACCCATTCCCGAGTTAGCCATGGTTGTACGGTTTTTCATGGCGTGCTCGATAAAGTCTTTTGGCCCGGTGGCAGGGTGTTTGGGGTTCACCACCAGCATCTCATCATTGCGTGCCACCAGAGAGACTGGTGCTAAATCCGCGATAGGGTTGTAAGGCACCTTAGGGTAGAGGCTAGGATTAATCGCCACAGCTCCGGTGCTGCTAAACCAGAACACTGTCCCATCGGGCGGCGCCTTGATGACGTATTCAGCCGCGATAATGCCATTGGCGCCTGGCTTGTTTTCAACGATGACTGTTTGGCCAAGTTCTTTGCCTAGCGTTTCGCTAATGTTGCGCGCCACAAAGTCATTGGGCCCTCCTGGCGGAAACGCAACGATCAAACGCACCGAAGCTGTTTGCGCAACGCTACAAGTGGCAAACGAGCATAACGCAAGGGTGCCTAACAGGCGCCGCAGTTTCAGCATAAAAGTTGAAGGCGTTTGTTCGGCAAGTGAATTGGAGTGATCCATGGTGATCCCTTTAAATGATTAACCGCAGCGTGCCGACATGCCACCATCCACCAAAATTTCAGTGCCGGTAACAAAGCGCGATTCGTCTGAGGCCAGGTAAACCGCAGCGTTGGCCGTATCGCGCCCATCGCCCATAAAGGGCAGGGGGATACGTGACTGGCGCTGTTCAAGCAACTGACTCACGTCGCCACCGGCGCGCTGACCCGCTAGACGAAACTCAACCATTGGAGTGTGCAACTGACCAGGGATGATTGTGTTGACCCGGATGCCTTTTTTAGCGTACTGCATCGCTACGACGCGCGATAACTGAATCACGCCGGCTTTAGTTGCTGCGTAAGCGACCTGGGCTGAGCCTGTCCAACGAATACCTGAGGTTGACGCGATGTTGATAATGCCACCCGAGCCCTGCGCCTCCATGATTGGCAGCACGTGTTTGCATGTAAGAAATACGCTTTTCAAGTTGCTATCCACCTGCGAATCCCAAACCTCTTCAGACATCTCAACCGGGCCACCCGCAGCCGAACCACCAACGTTGTTCACCAAGATATCAATGCGCCCGAAGCGCTTGATGCAGGCGTTAACGGCCTCGAGGATACTGTCCGTTTTGGTGACATCGCAAAAGCTCGTTTCAATTTCGCTGTTGGCGGCTTTGACGTGAGCAATGGTTTCGGTCATACGTGCTAATTCACGATCGACGCCATAAATCTTGGCGCCTTCTTCGGCAAAGCGTGTGGCGATCGCTCGGCCATTGCCCCAGCCTGGGCCCACTGAACCCGCGCCCATGATCAAGGCGATTTTTCCCTCAAGACGGTTTGACATGTTGTGATCCTTAAGCTGAGAAGCGATATAAGCGTTGTGGGTTATCGACCATCAATTGATGCAGCACATCAGGCTTGGGCGCAATCGCAGCCAACGAGCTCACTAGTTCGCCATCATCGGGCACGTGTGTATGGTTAGGGTGCGGCCAGTCGCTACCCCAGACACACCGGTCGGTGTAGTTGCGCACCAAATAGTTGGCAAACGGGATTCCTTGCTGATAAGGCGGCTTTGAGTCAATGCGATCAATACCGCTGACCTTGACCATAAAGCCTGGCAGCTCTAACAAACGGCAAAAATCTTGAAAATGCGGGTGATCGATCCCCAGGTTGGCATCCACGCGACCCATATGATCCATCACAACTGGCACGGCTGATTGCTTAAGCAGAGGCATTAAGTCTTTGGCATATTGCGCATGCAATTGAAGCTGCAGGTGCATGCCTAACGGCTCAAGGCGCTTGGTCAGGGCAATGATTTGCTCTGGCGTCTCATGAACTTTGTAGCCGGGCATAAAGTGAAACCGCAGTCCTCTAAAGCCAACGCTGGCCAAGCGCTTAAGCTCGGCGTCGGTCACGTCGATTTGTACCAGTGCAATGCCCAAATAACGGCCGTTGGCGGCTTGCATGGCGTCTTCAACCACGCTGTTGTCATAGCCGTGTAAGAGGGTGTTGACGATGACGCAGCGGTCGATGCCTAGTTTTTTGTGCAAGGCAAAGAGGGTTTCTTTAGGCGCATCAACCGGTGTAAAACCACGCGATTCGGCGTACGGAAACTTGCTGGCAGGGCCAAAAATATGCACGTGCGAGTCAGTGGCACCTGCCGGCAGCTTGATTTTTGCGTCGGACGGCGTGCGAGAAAAGGTCAAAATCGGTTCAGTCATGATGCGTCTCAGGTGTTGTGGTGGGCATTCGCTTGTTTTGTGGCTATTTTGACATAGGGCGAGGCCGGTTAAGCTGCGAGGTTGAGCAAAAAATGTTAGAATCTTGGTCTTTGGCGAATTAGCCCAAAAATGGCGCATTAGCTCAGCCGGTTAGAGCGACGGAATCATAATCCGCAGGTCCCCTGTTCGAATCAGGGATGCGCCACC
>CAIZGG010000012.1 GCA_903932425.1 uncultured beta proteobacterium
CAGCGCTAAAACTTCAGCCGTAAACTTTTTTTCTTTCTCGATCAAAGCGCGCATTTGCTCGGGGGTACTTGTTAACGGTAAGGCTCCACGGTCAAGCAGCTTTTCAACAAAATTTTTATCTTTGAGCAAAGTCGCGAGCGCCGAATTGGCGCCCGCCATATTTTCAACAAGCAACTGCGCACCCAAGATCTTTTCAAGCTCTGGGGCTGAAAGTCGCGCAAACGAATCGGCTCCACCGCCCGGCGCATAAGGAACAATGACTTTAATGGGGCGTGAGGGATAGGTGTCAGCCCTTGCCAGGCTGCCAAGCGCAAGCGCGCTTGCGACCATTGCGACTGAGATGAATATCTGGCGTGAACGTTTCATAGGTTTCTCTCTGTTGGCATTAACTTTGAAAGAGCGTTGCTGTCTATTTGATATTTGCTTTCAGCCAATCAGTGATCACCTGGGCGACTTCGAGGTTGTTCAGTTCAGACGGCATTACGTGCCCGTTACCCAAAATATTTTTATCCGCAAGAAGAATGTGTTCGTTGGGTACTCCTGCCTGCGCCAGATACTTTGATGTGCAATGATCATAGGGCGCGTGGTACGACGCCGGCGCTGTGATAATCGTAATCGGTATACCTTTCAGGTTTGGCAGTGTGTGTGGCGTCCCCGTTTGCAGAGCGCAACGCTCTAGGTCTTTTCCATCTGCAACTTTTTGTATTTCGTACTTTAATTCTTGCGGGCTTTGAATCGGCGGTGCGTAGGTAATGGGGATATCTGTCGGCCCCCAAGGACGTGCAGGCTCAACCGAACGTGTGGTGTTCATGAACGGCGGACCCGAAGGTTCGATAGCGACGATTCCTTTCACGAGCTTGGGTCGGGCATCGGCCAAAATCCAACCAAAAGGGCCTGCTTGCGAGTGCGTCAACAAAATAGCAGGCCCAATTTTGTCTAGCATGGCCGTGCCTGCCTGCTGAATTAATTGTTGAGTTTCTTCGTTGCTTTCTAAATAAGCGACCGAGCGTGCGTAGCCAGCGTCAAATACTGGGTTACCCATCGTGCCACGATCAGCACCCGTTCCTGGAAATTGTGTCGACAACTTAGCCTGAGGCCAATTGCCCTGCGTGCTGGTGGCCGTGGTGTTGCGTTGTGTCGCAGGCGCGCTTGTCACAATTTGCTTGCCTAAAAATTGCGCGTTATAGCCTGATCTGCCGCGCGCGGGTTGATCGACCATGTATACGATGTAGCCTTGTTCAACAAAGTAGTGCGCCCAGCCGGGGCGCCCATCGGGTGTTTGCATCCAAGTTGTTGCGGTTGAACCCGCGCCATGAAAGAGCACCACAGGGTAGGGGTGCAACACTTTGGCAGGTGCCCACACTTCGACATACATTTGCCCAATCATGACCTCTTTGCCCGGTGCGCCAACATAGCGACCACCCACATAGAAATAGCCTTGCTTTGCGACCTGGCTGTTGACAACTTTGACGCTTTCAGGAATAGACGCAACGGGCTGCGTCTGGGCCGCGTAGCTCGCAAACATGAAGGGGGCCGCCCAAATCGCTTTGATAAGACGCTTGCGAAACGAGGCGGGATACGTGAATTTCGAGCGAAGCGTGAGTCTTGAAAAAGCCATTGAAGTCTCCGATTATTGACGCTGACGAATCGTTCTATGTCGTTCGCCACGCTAACGATTGTTTTCCTTTGTGTAGTTATAGCGCAATTGCTTGCCGCTCATACGTTGAATATCAGTGCTTGTTGAATGTTGCGGTGCGGGATATTCGAGGTGTGCCAACTTGTTGGTTTTGCAGATATAGTAGAACTTGGATGCTTCGCGTCGGCGAGGCGCCATCTGAATATTGAAAAACAAGATTGACTATAAAAAATCAAATTCACATTCGTCGGGAGACAAAAAATGAATTTTTCATTAAAGGTTGTACTGGCATGTTTGGCGAGTATCGCAACATTGGCGCTGGCAGGCTGCGCGGGCACCGATCAGAGAGTGAGCGCGTCA
>CAIZGG010000013.1 GCA_903932425.1 uncultured beta proteobacterium
ACGCTCGGGTAAAAGTTTGGCGTCAACGCAGTGCTTCAACACGTCTTGTGCCATGGCACGATAGGTGGTCCATTTGCCGCCCGTGACCGTCACCATCTTGCTTTTGCTGATCAGTACGGTGTGCTCGCGGCTGATGGCTTTGGTGTTGCCATGTTCATCTTTTGGCGGCTTCACCAAAGGCCGTAGCCCGACCCAGATACTTTTAATGTCTGCACGCGTGGGCGCGCGCGTCAGGTAACGAGCCGACTCGCGCAAAATAAATTCTAGTTCTTCTGCATAAGGGTCTGGCTCACGGCTTAAATCGTGCCGCGGTGTATCTGTGGTGCCGATAATGACTTTGCCAAGCCAAGGCACGGCAAACAGTACGCGCCCATCTGACGTGTGCGGCACAATGATTGCGTGTTCGCCTGCTAAAAACTCACGATCAACCACCACGTGCACACCTTGGCTTGGTGCGACCATATCGATACTTTTGGCGCCCGCAGCGGCCTCATCTTGTGCGCGTAGCGCATCGACCCAGACCCCTGCCGCATTGACGACGCAGGTGGCTTTGATTGGATAGGTTTGTTTAGTTTCATGGTCTTGTGCAAGTAAGCCCGTGATTTGTCCGGTGTGATCCCGTGCAGAGGAGTCGACGCCTAGACCATTACTGTGCGTGAGTTCAAGAGCGTTGCAATAGTTGATCAACAACGCACCGCGTTGCGCCGCGGTACGTGCCAAGGCGAGTGCGAGGCGGGCATCGTCAAATTGGCCATCCCAATATTTGACCGAGCCCTTCAACCCCTGAGTATGCAGATTTGGTACGTTTTTGAGGGTCTCTTGGGCACCCCAAAAACGGGTGCGCCCTAAGCTGCGCCTACCTGAGAGTGCGTCATATAAAAGCAAGCCAATGCCGTAGAACGGGAGCTCCCAAAACTTGTAGCAAGGTAGAACAAAGGCAAGCGGTTGCGCCAGGTGCGCAGCGTTGTGCAATAAGGTTGTGCGTTCGTGTAGCGCTTCGTAAACCAACGACACATTGCCTTGGGCAAGATAACGCACGCCGCCGTGCACGAGTTTGGTTGAGCGTGACGAGGTGCCTTTTGCAAAGTCGGTCGCGTCAATCAGTACGACCGAATAGCCACGCGAGGCAGCATCAAGCGCTAAGCCCAAGCCCGTGGCGCCACCTCCGATGATGGCAAGGTCGTAGGTCTTGCCTTCAGCCAGACGAGCAAGTAACTGAGCCCGCTCGGTGCGAAGTGGCGGTTGTTGCGCTTGATCGCTGCGCGGTGAGGTCTGTGCTGCTTGTGGTGTTTGCTGTGTCATTACGTTGCCCAGCCTTTTGCGCGTTCAAGTGCTTGGTGCCATCTGGCCAATTTGGCTTGGCGGTCAGCCAACGCCATGCTTGGTTCAAACCTGCGGTCAATCGACCACTGCGAGGCAATGTCTTGGGTGCTTGACCACAGGCCAATTGCAAGGCCCGCCAAGTAGGCAGCACCAAGCGCCGTCGTTTCAGTGATCTTTGGCCGCACAACCGGCACACCTAACAGGTCTGCTTGTATTTGCATGAGCAAATTATTTTTTGAGGCACCACCATCAACGCGCAGCTCTGCCAGTGCAATGCCCGAGTCTTTGGCCATTGCCTCAAACACATCCGCCACCTGAAGAGCGATCGCTTCAAGCGCTGCGCGCGCGATATGGGCCTTGGTTGTGCCTCGGGTCATCCCAACGAGCGTGCCCCGAGCGTTACCGTCCCAGATGGGTGCGCCCAAACCGGTAAACGCAGGAACCAGATAGGTGTCAGCAACATCTTGGACGCTAGCGGCCAGTGCTTCAACCTCGGGCGCTGAAGAAATAATATTTAAACCGTCGCGTAACCACTGAATCGTGGCGCCGCCCATAAAGACCGAGGCTTCCAGGCAGTAGGTTGTAGCAAGCGACTGGGTCGCGTCTTCGGGGCGTTGCCAGCCAATGGTCGTGAGTAGCTTGTTGTGACTGGCCACTGGTTCATGGCCAGTATTGAGCAGCATGAAGCAGCCTGTGCCATAGGTATTTTTGGCCATGCCGGGCTCGAAGCAAGCCTGTCCGAATGTTGCAGCTTGCTGATCGCCGATTATTGAGGCAATCGGGATCGCACGGCCAAGCAAGCTTGGCTCGGTGTGCGCCACGACGCCCGAACTAGGCACAACCTTGGGCAAGAGCGAGCGGGGGATATTGAACAATGCAAGTAGCTCGTCATCCCAGGCAAGGGTATGTAAATTAAAGAGCAGTGTGCGTGAGGCATTGCTTGGATCGGTGACGTGTGTCTTGCCCCTGGTCAGGTTCCAGACCAACCAGCTGTCGATCGTGCCAAAGGCGAGCTCGCCGCGTTCGGCTCGAGCGCGAGCGCCTGGTATGCTTTCAAGAAGCCATGCCAGTTTGGTTCCTGAAAAATAAGAATCTAAGACTAGACCGGTCTTGTCTTGTATCAGAGCCTGCTGGCCTTGCTGTCGCAAAGTCTGGCAATACTCAACGGTGCGGCGGTCTTGCCAGACAATGGCGTTGGCTAAAGGTTGCCCAGTTTGTCGATCCCATAAAACGGTGGTTTCGCGCTGATTGGTGATGGCGATTGCCGCAACCGACTGCCCAGGGTCAGCCTCGGCTAGCACTTGTTTCATCACCCGCAACTGAGTTTGCCAGATTTCGAGGGGGTCGTGCTCGACCCAGCCGAGTTGAGGGAATATCTGTTCGAACTCGAGTTGGGCGGTGTGCAGCGCGTTGCCCTGCGCATTGAATAAAATGGCACGAGAGCTGGTGGTGCCTTGATCGAGTGCAAGAATATGAGTCATCGTGTGCAACCAAAATGGCTAAGAATAATTATGCTTTTGCGTTGTATGGTGACCGTTTACGGCGTCGTGCTTTAGTTTATTCGCCCTTTTAGGCATCATAAACGTGCTTGGGTCGTCGTGCCTGTTCAAAATCGTAGTTGCGTGTTGAGGGCTCGGATCGTATGGGCGTGTTGGTTGTTGGTGGCTGAGGCCGGCACCACAAAGTGCTTTGTGGGTGGCTTACTCAGATCGACCTCAGGCCGCAACCAGGCAACCAATAGAATTGAGTTGCGGTTAACATGAACTGTCACAATACAACGCTAACCTTTAGGTTTGCTGAATATCCTCTGAGAGACGCTATGAAATTTAAACCTTCTTTCGCTGCAGCCCTGTCGGCGTTGGCACTTAGTGCATCAGCTTTGATCCCAGCTCAGGCACAAACTGAAATTCAATGGTGGCACGCCATGAGTGGCGCGTTGGGCGAGTGGGTCAACGATTTGGCCAAAGACTTTAACGCCAGCCAGCAAAATTACAAAGTTGTGCCAGTGTTTAAAGGCACCTATGATGAAGCCATGACTGCTGCGGTTGCCGCTTTTCGTGCTGGCAATGCACCTCATATCTTGCAAGTGTTTGAGGTGGGCACCGCCACAATGATGGCCAGCAAGGGCGCGATCGTGCCGGTTGGTGAAGTCATGAGCAAGGCGGGCGTAAAGTTTGACCCAGCCGCTTACGTGCCTGCAGTGGCCGGTTACTACACTGCGCCTAATGGCCAGATGCTAAGCTTTCCGTTTAACAGCTCAACGACTGTTTTTTGGTACAACAAAGACGCCTTCAAAGCAGCGGGGCTCGATCCAGAAAAACCACCAGTCACCTGGCCTGAGGTCATCGCTGCAGCCAAAAAGCTCAAAGAATCGGGTCATCAGTGTCCCTATACAACCAGTTGGGTCAGCTGGACTCAACTTGAAAGCTTTAGCGCCTGGCACAACACAGAGTTTGCAACCCAGGGCAATGGTATGAAGGGTAATGACGCACGCCTGACGGTCAATGGCCCGCTGCAGACACGGCACATCCAGAACTTGGCTGACATGGCAAAAGATGGCTTGTTTGTTTACAAAGGTCGTGCCAATGCGGCTGACCCAGTGTTTGTTGCTGGCGAGTGTGCCATGACAACGGGCTCTTCTGCGCTGTACGGCAACGTCAAGCGTAACGCCAAATTTGCCTTTGGAACCTCAACCCTGCCGTACTACTCTGATGTCAGCGGCGCACCTCAAAATACTGTCATTGGTGGCGCAAGCTTGTGGGTCATGGCAGGCCGTAAAGCCGACGAGTACAAAGGGGTCGCACAGTTCTTTGAGTTTTTGTCACGTCCAGAAGAGGCTGCAAAAAGTCATCAGCGTACGGGCTACTTGCCGCTGACGATTGCCTCGTTTGAACTCACAGAAAAATCGGGGTTCTATAAAGAAAATCCAGGTACCGATATTTCTGTAACCCAGATGATTCGTAAAACCACAGACAATTCGCGTGGGATTCGGTTAGGAAATTTTGTTCAAATCAGGACCGTAATCGACGAAGAGCTCGAGCAAGTCTGGGCCGGTAAAAAAACCACTAAAGACGCACTCGATACCATCGTCAAGCGTGGCAACGAGTTGCTTGAACGTTTTGAAAAAGCGAATCGTTAATTGAGCTGAAAGCGATGGCGTCGTAGGCGGCACCATCGCTGCCAGGGGATTGTGTGAGGCGTGATTCAGTGGGGGAATCACAAACAGTCGTGAGCACACAGCCCGCGATACGAGGCTATGGAAAAAAAAGTTCGTTTTAAATCGCGTTGGTTGCCTTGGGTGCTGATTGCACCTCAATTGGCGATCGTATTGGTTTTTTTCTTTTGGCCAGCGGGCCAGGCACTTTATCAAAGCGTGCTTGAAGAGGATGCCTTTGGCATGTCGCGCCAGTTCGTGGGCATGCAAAACTTTTCACGTTTGTTCAATGATTCTCTTTATCTTGAATCGTTTCAAACCACGGCATTATTTTCGGTCTTGGTTGCGGTCTGTGGCTTGACACTGGCACTTTTGCTCGCGGTCATGGCAGATCGCGTCTGGCGCGCTGCCAATATTTACAAAACATTATTGATTTGGCCTTACGCAGTCGCACCCGCCGTCGCAGGTGTGTTGTGGGTATTTATGTTTGCGTCGCCCATGGGGGTGATTGCCTTTTCGCTACGTTGGCTCGGCCTGAACTGGAACCATCTGCTTGATAGCCGTGACGCCATGACCTTGATCGTTGTGGCGGCCGTCTGGAAGCAAATTTCATATAACTTTCTATTCTTTTTGGCTGGGCTGCAGTCGATTCCGAAGTCATTGCTTGAGGCGGCAGCCATTGACGGGGCGACACCCTGGCATCGCTTTCGCACGATTGTGTTTCCATTATTGTCACCCACCACGTTTTTTTTGTTGGTGATTAACGTGGTCTATGCTTTCTTTGATACCTTTGCCATTGTTGATGCGACGACGCATGGTGGCCCAGGCAAGGCGACCTCGATCCTGGTGTACAAGGTGTATTACGATGGCTTCAAGGCAATGGATATGGGCAGTTCGGCCGCGCAGTCGGTGATTTTGATGTTCATCGTGGTGTGCCTGACCGTGGTGCAGTTTCGCTTTATCGAGCGCAAGGTGCAGTATGCGTAAGCTGGTTGCCAGATCATGATTGAACGACGCCCCGCGCTCACCGTACTATCGCACCTGGTATTGATTCTGGGCGTGTTGATTGTGGCGTTTCCGGTCTACGTCACCATCGTGGCATCCACGCAGACAACAGCGCAAATTTCGCAAGCCATCCCGATGTCGTTGGTGCCTGGCGAGCACATGCTTGATACCTACCGCCTTGCCTTGTTCGGAGGTGAAACCGAGTCGGGCGGACGCATCTCGCCCGCGTGGCCAATGATGTGGGTGAGCTTGGTGACGGCGCTGCTCATTAGTGTTGGCAAAATTACCATTTCAATGCTCTCGGCCTTTGCGATCGTCTATTTTAGATTTCCGTTTCGCGGCCTGGTGTTCTGGATGATCTTTATCACCTTGATGCTGCCGGTCGAGGTTCGTATCGGCCCAACCTACGAGGTTGTATCCAATCTAGGGATGTTGAACTCGTACGCCGGGTTGACTATTCCGTTGATTGCCTCGGCCACGGCGACGTTTCTCTTCAGACAATTCTTTTTGACTGTACCGGATGAGTTGGTTGAGGCCGCGCGCATGGATGGTGCAGGGCCCATGCGTTTTTTTTGGGACGTGCTGTTGCCGCTTTCGCGCACCAGTATCGCGGCGCTCTTTGTGATTCAATTTATTTACGGTTGGAATCAATACCTGTGGCCCTTGCTGGTGACCACAGATGAAAAGATGTATCCAGTTGTGATGGGAATCAGGCGTTTGATTTCAGGCGATGCTTACACCGAATGGAACGTCGTCATGGCAACCGCGATGCTGGCCATGTTGCCACCCGCCTTGGTCGTGGTGCTGATGCAGAAGTGGTTTGTTAAAGGTTTGGTAGATTCTGAAAAATAGGTCGTCAGTTGTTGACCATTTAAGTGCGATAACTCGTGTCTAAGACAACCTGCATCTTAATTGGACCATCTTTACGTCACACCAACTACGTCACACCAAATACGTTACACCAACTCAGTTAATAACACCCAAGCGTAAACAGACATGGCCGCAATCTCTTTAAAAAATATCGTGAAACGCTACGGCACAGGTAAGGCTGTGGTGCAGGTGATTCACGACGTCTCGGCCGAAATCGGTGACGGCGAGTTCGTCGTGATCGTTGGCCCCTCTGGCTGCGGTAAATCAACGTTGCTGCGCATGGTGGCCGGGCTTGAAGAGATCACGTCTGGCACCATTTCAATCGGTGCGCGCGTGGTCAATGATCTTGAGCCGGCCGAGCGCGATATCGCGATGGTGTTTCAAAATTATGCGCTCTATCCGCATATGACCGTCTTTGACAATATGGCGTATGGCTTAAAAATTGCGCGCGTCCCCATGGCTGAGATCAAAGCTCGTGTTGAAAAGGCTGCGGGTATTCTTGAACTCATGCCCTACCTAGATCGCAAGCCGCGCGCACTGTCCGGCGGGCAGCGTCAACGTGTGGCGATGGGCCGCGCCATCGTGCGTCAGCCGCAGGTGTTTTTGTTTGACGAACCCTTATCTAATCTTGATGCAAAATTGCGCGCCCAGACCCGACTTGAAATCCAAAAGCTGCATCGCGAACTGGGCATCACCTCTTTGTTTGTGACACACGACCAGGTCGAAGCGATGACCCTGGCGCAGCGCATGCTGGTCATGAACGGCGGTGTCATGGAGCAGTTCGGTACCCCCGAAGAGGTCTACAACAGGCCCGCAAGTACTTTTGTCGCAAGCTTTATTGGCTCGCCGCCGATGAATTTGCTTAAGCACGCACCCGGTACAAAGCCTGACTCCATTCTGGGCATCCGACCCGAGCACCTGGAAGTTGGCAGTGAAGGCTGGGCCTTAGTGGTAGAAGGCATTGAGCTTTTGGGGGCAGAGCGTTTGTTGTACTGTCGCCTGCAAGACGAAGCTCTGATCGTTCGTATACACGAAGAGCAGCAAGCACCAAAAGTGGGCGATACGATTCATGCCAAGCCTCGCGCAGATCGTATTCATTGCTTTGATGCCCGCACGGGGCAACGCATCTAAGGGTTTTCGCTAGTGTTCGCAAGGCGTGTGGGCTGCATGCACTCAGACTGTGCTGAACGCCGCAGGCCAAGCGCATGAATCTCTAGCTTCAGTAGGTGTCACTGTGATATCGTGCCCAAACAAAAGAGAAAGGGCTTAGCTTGTTATTGCCCCGAAACAAAAGATGGGGTTGACTATATAGACAGCCCCGCACGCACTGAGACAAAACAACTGTGATGCAGACTGATTCATATTTGCCTTTTGATCCAAGGGTTGAGCCTAAACAAAAATTACCGGCGGGTACCGTCGATTGCCATTTTCATGTGTTTGAGGATGCTGCTAAATATCCCTACACAGCAAATCGCTCGTACACGCCAAGCTTGGCCCCTTGGGCTGCGTTTGAAGCAATGAATAATGCGATCGGCGCCGATCGTGCGGTACTGGTGCACCCCTCGGTGTATGGTCATGACCATGCAACGCTTTATGACACGCTGCAAGCGCATCCTGACCGCCTACGTGCGGTCGGTGTCTTGCCACTTGATGTATCCGACAAAGAAATTGAAAAACTGCATCAGGCGGGTACGCGTGGCACACGTCTGAATATTTTATTTGCGGGCGGTGGTCAGTTAAGTGATGCTGAAAGTCTTGCAAAGCGCTTGAAGCCGTTTGGTTGGCATATCCAGTTTTTAGTGGACGTCGCGGCCCAGCCAGAGATCCCAGCCTGGGCAGCCAAACTCGGCGTACCAGTTGTTTTTGATCACTTCGGGCATCCTTCTAAACCTGATGTCAACGATGCCGGCTTTAAGAATATGTGCGCGTTGGTGAAAGAGGGGATTGCCTGGGTGAAATTGTCGGGCGCCTACCGTGTGGTGGATCCTGCTGCAAAGTGGGCAGCGATTCAAGGATTCGTGGATGCTTTGTTAGCGACACGAACCGATCGCCTGGTGTGGGGAACAGATTGGCCTCATCCCAATATCCCAGCACCAATGCCTAACGATGGCGAGATCGCTGATGCCGTATTTAAGTGGTTGCCTGACGCGAGCTTGCGTCAACAAATTCTCGTTAAAAATCCCGAAGTGCTCTACGACTTCGCCCCATTTGTTCAAAAAGCCTAATCTTTTAATTCTGGAGACTCTATGAAACGTCGTCACTTGTTCGCACTTTCGGCCTTGGTTGCTGCAACCTTTGCGTTGGGCGCTTCGACGTAAGCCTTTGCCCAAAAGACGATCTTGAAACTTGGTTGGACCACCGCTGATAGTGCAACAGATCCCTACACGGTTGGTGCTAAGGCCTTCAAGACAGCTGTTGAGGCAAACTCTAAAGGCTCGATTGAGGTGCAGTTGTATCCTAACCGTCAGCTCGGCGAAGAGAAACAAGTGATGGAGGCTGTGCGTTTTGGTACGGTTGACATGACTATTATGACGAATGCGGTGATTGCTCAAATTGAGCCCGCGTATCAAGTCAACGATTTGCCTTTTTTGTACTCAAGCGAAGAGCAGGCGCGTAAAGCGTTGGATGGCAAGCTTGGCAATGATTTGTCGGCACTGTTAGCCAAGAAAAATATGATTGTGCTTGGCTATATGGAAGGCGGTTTTCGCCAGATGATTAACAACAAAAAGCCGGTTGGTGTACCCGCTGACGTGACCGGTGTGAAGTATCGTGTGATGCAAAACCCCATGTACATCGACATGTTCACCTCGTTAGGCGGTGCCGCAGTACCAATGGCCTGGGGTGAGGTGTTTACGGCTGTTCAGCAAGGCACGATTGACGGCCTTGAAATTCCGGTTGCGGTGATCGATAGTTCAAAGATGTACGAAGTGACGAAGTTTTTGTCGATGACGAATCATACCTAATCGGCGATTGCTCTGTTGATCTCAAAACGCTCAATGGATAAGTTGACACCCGAGCAAAAAACAGCAGTCATCGAAGCCGGTAAGATTGCGACAGCCGAGCAGCGTGCTGCAGCCCTGGTGAACGAGAAGGCCTTGATTGATGGCCTGGCAAAAAAGGGCATGATTATTAATCAAGTGGCAGACGTTACGCCTTTTCGCAAATCGGTTCAATCGATTTACGACAAGTCGCGTAAGGCTGTGGGCGATGCGATGATCAATCAGGCACTCGATGCGGTGAAGTGACACGTTGTTCGAGTGAGGCGCCTCGGTGGTGAGGTGTTTTTTTCTCCCCTTGTCTAATGAGATTCGCTATGCGTCGGTATTTTGATGCCATTGAAAGTGTGCTTAAGTTAGCTGTGGTCGTCATCGTAATATTGATGTTGGCGTCCTTAAGTGCACAAGTTGTATTGCGCTATGTTTTTGGGCAATCCCTATCTTGGAGCGAAGAGCTTGCCTTGTTGGGTTTTGCTTGGGTCGTTGTGATCACAACGGCCATTGGAGTGCGACGCTTGTCACATGCGCGCATGGATCTTGTTTTTAATATTCTGCCTAAGACCATGCACCGTTTAGCCGAAGTGGTGATTACTTTGATGATCATGGCGCTGGGGGCTTTCATGGCCTACGCGGGGTGGGGCTATTTGATGGAAACCAGTGGTTCTACCTCCGCAGCCATCGGTTTTCCGATTGAATTTTTGTATGCCTCAGCGCCCGCCTTTGGTGTGTTGGTGGCATTGTTTTCACTTGAACGGTTGCTGCCGTGGGCGGAGTCATTAAATGAGTAGCACTGCATGGCTCTTATCGGTAGGCTTCGCCGCCTTGATGTTGCTGGGAGTGCCATTTGCGTTTGCCATTGGGATTGTTGTGGCGCTATCTCTGGTGGTGTCTGGCATCGAGCCGATGCTGCTGCCTCAGACGCTTGTCGCAGGAACGCAGTCTTTCTCGCTGCTGGCAATTCCATTTTTTATGTTGGCTGGCGAGCTGATGTCGGTTGGGGGGCTGTCTCAGCGTTTGATCAAGGTGGCAGAAGTATTTGTACGCCATATGACAGGTGGTCTGGGTCTGGTCACGGTTGGCGCTGCGACTATTTTTTCGGCAATTTCCGGGTCAGCACCGGCGACCACGGCTGCGATTGGCGCTGTGATGATACCTGCCATGGCCGCTCGTGGGTACAGTAAGGCGTTTGCGACCGCGGTCGCGGTCAGTGCAGGTGTTCTGGGTCCCTTGATCCCTCCTTCCATAGCCTTCGTGATTTGGGGTGTGATCGCAGAGCAGTCTATTTCAAAGTTATTTAGTGCAGGCATTTTGCCCGGCATCATTATGGCGATTGGCCTGATGATTGTGTGCTGGTGGCATGCCAAGAAAAATAACATCCCCACCGAACCTCGTGCCAGTCGTCAAGAGATTTATGAGGCGTTGCGAGATGGTGTGTGGGCTATGTTGGCGCCCGTGATCGTTTTGGGTGGAATTTATGGTGGTGTGTTTACCCCGACCGAGGCTGCATTAGTCAGTTGTGTCTACGCCTTGGTGATTGGTACGTTGGTTGAAAAGCGGATCAAATGGAAAGAAATATACGAACTGGTGTGGCGATCGATGAAGGTGACATCTATTGTCATGTCGATCATTATCTTTTCTGCGGGTTTCGGAATCCTAGTTGCTCAAGAGCAACTAGCACCCAAAGCTGCGACATGGCTTGCTGCCAATATCCATGAAAAATGGGTCATGCTCTTCGTGTTGAATATTGTTTTTTTCTTAATTGCAGCGGTCATGGATGAGATCGCTATTATGGTGATTTTTGGTCCATTACTCATTGCGATTGCGAAAAGCTTTGGAATCGACCCGATTCATTTTGGGTCGATTATTGTGACAAACGTCTCGATCGGTATGGCTGCACCTCCAATTGGCTATTGTCTCTTTGTGGGGATGGCGATTAGCGGTTTGAAGCTTGGCGAGGTTGCCAAGGTCATGTGGCCCTTTATTTGGGTGATGCTCGCCGTACTGATGATCGTGACGTATGTGCCTCAGTTCTCGTTAATCCTGATTTAGTGTGGTGTTTATTTGACTCATCGTTTAAACGATGGACTCAAATATGCAGGATCGAAGGTGACACGTTGCGAGCTGAAGTGGTCTGTACTTGATACCCGCCCAGCAGAATGGGTCGGGCGTCACTTCGTAAATTTGGCGTCTAGCGGGTCTTTGATCCCGACTTGTGCAAACCCTTTTGCCCTAAGCAAACACGAGTCGCACTGTTTGCAGGGCGCACCATTAGGGGCCGGGTCGTAGCAACTGGTAGTTTCTGAAAAATCAACCCCAAGCTCAAGCCCCTTGCGGATAATATCTGCCTTACTCATGTTGATGAGTGGTGCACGAATCTTCAGTCGCTGGGTGCCTTCGACGCCGGCCTTAGTCGCGAGATTGCCCAAGTGTTCAAAAGCAGTGATGAACTCTGGCCGGCAATCAGGGTAGCCGCTGTAGTCCATCGCGTTGACCCCCACAAAGATATCTTGCGCGCCTAAGACTTCAGCCCAGCCTAGTGCGAAACTTAAAAAGATCGTATTGCGTGCAGGTACATAGGTGATCGGAATGCCTGCGCTGATGTCATCTACAGAGTGCCCCTTGGGGACGTCGATATCGGCGGTGAGTGCCGAACCGCCAAAGCTGCGCAGATCAATATCCAAAATCGCATGACGAGCAACACCGCGCAACTTGGCAAAAGCCGCTGCCCGCTCAAGCTCAATCGAGTGGCGTTGACCGTAACGAAAACTCAGCGCGTAGACTTCAAAGCCTTCGTGCTGAGCCATCGCGATGACGGTCGTTGAGTCTAGACCGCCACTTAATAAACAGACTGCCTTTTTAGACATTAGAGAAACGACCTTACTTCGCTGTAGGCATCACAAATTCAGCACCCTTGCCAATGGTTTCTGGCCAGCGCTGCATGACGGATTTTTGTTTGGTGTAGAACCGTACGCCTTCTTCACCGTACGCATGCATATCGCCAAACAGGCTCTTCTTCCAGCCACCAAACCCGTGCCAAGCCATGGGCACAGGGATCGGCACATTGATACCGACCATGCCGACTTGAATGCGGCGGCTAAATTCGCGCGCCACGTTGCCATCGCGTGTGTAACACGACACGCCGTTGCCAAACTCATGCGCGTTAATCAGGTCAACCGCCTGGCCAAAATCTTTGACACGTACGCAACCGAGCACAGGGCCAAAAATTTCTTCTTTATAAATGCGCATTGACGGGGTGACGTGGTCAAACAAGCTGCCGCCGGTAAAGAAGCCTTGCTCATGACCTGGGACTTTAAGCCCACGCCCATCGACCACCAGCTTCGCACCCTCGTTGACACCAACTTCGATGTAGCCCTCGATACGCTCAAGAGCCTGACGTGTGACGATAGGGCCCATTTCAGCATCAAGCTCAAGACCATTTTTGATTTTGAGTGTTTTTGCGCGTGCTGCAAGCAGAGGAACGATTTTGTCGGCGACATCACCTACCAACACCGCCACAGAAATTGCCATGCAGCGCTCGCCGGCCGAACCATAGGCCGCGCCAATGAGACCATCTACTGCTTGGTCGATATCGGCATCAGGCATGACTACCATATGGTTTTTGGCGCCGCCTAACGCTTGTACACGTTTGCCTAAGTCGGCGCCGCGTTGATAAATATATTGTGCGATGGGGGTCGAGCCGACAAAGCTGATTGCTTTGACATCAGGGTGTTCGAGTAAGGCGTCAACCGCGACTTTATCGCCTTGCACGACGTTAAACACGCCGTCTGGCAGGCCCGCTTCTTTAAAGAGCTGAGCCATGTAGATTGAGGCAGACGGATCGCGCTCGCTTGGTTTCAGAATAAAGCAATTGCCCGCTGCGATCGCAACCGGAAACATCCAGCACGGCACCATGCAGGGAAAGTTAAAGGGCGTAATGCCCGCGACCACACCCAAAGGTTGACGCAAGGTCCAGTTGTCGATACCGGTCGAAACTTGGTCGGTGAAATCGCCTTTCAATAACTGAGGCATGCCACAGGCGAACTCAACGATGTCGATGCCACGCATGACTTCACCCTGTGCATCGGTGAATACTTTGCCATGCTCTTGAGTGATGATTGAGGCGAGTTCGTCTTTGCGCTCGTTGAGCAAAGCCAAAAAGTTATTCATGATGCGGGCCCGACGAATCGGAGGGGTATCGGCCCAACCGGCAAATGCTTTTTTTGCGCTTTCAACGGCAGACTGGACGGTATCTAAGCTGGCTAGTTCAACTTTGCGCGCCACTTGACCGGTGGCCGGATTAAATACATCTTGAGTACGAGCGCCGGCAGTGGTGACGGCCTGGTTGTGAACCCAGTGCGAGACCACACCGGGGATGACGGGCATTGGGGGCTGCTTAGGCATACAAATCCTTTATAGGTACCGAAAGGGGGCTATGAGACACGGTACGCAGGTTAAATGAGACGTAAATGGTCGATAATGCTGACAGTCTGGCTAGTAACAACATTGTAAAGTGGTTAGAGGGCGATGCCATGGCTGTCTGGGCTAGATTGGGCCCGCGACGATCTAGCCGTTGAAAAGAAATTGATTTTCGCACTTCTTGCTAAACTTTGTTCCATTCTTGTTCGATTGACCGGAGTCCTACACACGCTATGAGTCAGCCCCTTCTTGGCAAAGTTGCCCTTGTGACCGGCGCCGCCCGCGGCATTGGTCGCGCCTGCGCATTGAAACTCGCCTCTGCTGGCTGCGACATCGTGGCCAACTACTACAACAGTTTTGACGAGGCTGAGGCCGTTTGCGCTGAGGTGCGGGCAATGGGGCGGCGAGCTATTGCGGTGCAGGCCAGTGTCGGTGTGCCTGATAGCGTGGTCGAGATGTTTGAGGTGATTACCAAAGAATTCGGGCAATTGGATATTGTGATCAGTAATGCCGCCTCTGGCGTGCTCAAGCCGGCCATGGAAATGAGCTTGAAGCATTTTCGCTGGTGCCTCGAAACAAACGCGTTCGCGGTGAATTTGTTGGCGCAGCAGGCCTTGCCGCTCATGAAAAATGGCGGTCGTATTGTGGCAATGTCCAGTTTGGGCGCCCAGCGAGCCATGCCTCACTATGGGTTCATTGGTGCCTCAAAAGCCGCCCTAGAGGCGTTGGTGCGCACGCTGGCACAAGAGCTCGGTCCACAAGGTATTCGGGTCAATACGGTTTCGGCTGGGGTGGTAGATACCGACGCGCTCAGTCACTTTCCAAACCGCGACCAGGTCTTGTCCGAGTTTGCCGCACGCACGCCAGCAGGCCCCAGTTTGCTGCCCACTAACGTTGCCGATGCAGTCTATCTGCTTTGTTTGCCAGAAGCCGCATGGATCAATGGCCACACGCTAGTCGTTGATGGCGGCTTTTCAATTTCGGGTTAAACACCATGAGCTTTGAATCAGGTTTGGCCGGTAAGGTCGCAATTGTGACGGGTGGCTCGCGCGGTATTGGGCGCGCCATTGTTGAATGTCTCGCGGCCCAAGGCGTAGATGTGAATTTTTTCTATCGCGGCAACGAGGCTGCTGCCCTTGAGGTGGTGGCCAGTGTCACGGCTGCTGGCGGTAAAGCCACAGCCCTGCAGGTGGATGTCAGTGACTCTGCGGCCTGTATTGAGGCCGTGAATGCAGTGGCCGATCGCTGCGAGCGCATTGATATCTTGGTAAATAACGCAGGCATTGTGCGCGATAACCTCATGGCGGTCATGGAAGACGACGAGATTTCTGACGTGCTTCAGACCAACGTCGGTGGGGTGTTTAATGTGACGCGCCCAGTGATTCCGTTCATGATGTCTCAGCGTGCGGGTCGCATCGTGAACCTGTCGTCTGTGGCCGGCAATAAGGCAGGGCGTGGGCAGGCTAATTACGCCGCCAGTAAAGGCGCGGTGGATGCGGTCACCCGAGCACTGGCCGTTGAGTTGGCGCCACGCAAAATCCTGGTCAATGCGGTGGCCCCAGGGGTCATTGATACTGAAATGTCGCAGCAAGTGCGTGATTTGGCTGATGACGAAGTCAAAGGCAAAATATTACTTAAGCGCTATGGGCAGGCTCAAGAAGTCGCCAATGCGGTGGCCTTTTTGGTGTCGGATATGGCTAGTTACGTCACAGGTCAGATTCTGTACGTCGATGGTGGCTTTAAGATGGCCTGAGTTTTTGGCCAAAGGCGCTCGAGGGATGCCGGCTAGCCAAGAGGGTATCTGCCTACACTTGAGTTAAAATAACGCGCGCTTACCTCATATCCGGAGCTAATTATGGCTGAAGCAGTCATCTCGAAAGAAGAAATCATGACGGTGTTTCCAACCGTCCAAAAAACGATGGCAGATGCCCTCGGTTGCGATGTAGATGACATCAAACTCGATGTATCCCTTATCGAGGGCCTTGACGCCGAATCGATCGACTTCTTGGATATGGTGTTTCGCCTTGAGCGCGCCTTTAAAATCAAGGTGCCACGCGGCAAAATTATCGAAGACGTGCGCGGCGACATGCCGGTAGCCGAGTTCGAACAAGGCGGTGTCCTGACAGACAAAGGCGTGGCACGTCTACGTGAGTATCTGTCTGAAATCGACGAATCACGCTTCAAACTACCCATGCGCGTAGATCACATCGCGCGGTTGTATACGCCCGAAACCTTCTGCAAGCTCGTGATTCGTGCTCAGCGCGCTTCACAAGCTGCTGGCTGATGGTCTTAAGTGCGGCGCGGGCCTCTGGTCCCGCGCCAACCGGTCGCTTTGCTGCATTTTCCTTTGTCGATCAGATCACTCAAATCCAAGGGGTCACACGTGTGTGTGGCCGCTACACAATCCCAGCAAATATTGAGCATTTCCCTGCCAGTCTAGTGGCAGAGGCGTTGGGTCAGCTGGCTGCTTGGGTGGCCATGTCGACACTCGGTTTCAGCCACCGCCCCGTAGCGGCCTTGGCTGGCGATACAAAGATCTTTTCGCTGGCTAAGCCCGGCGATACGCTTGAGCTGATCGTCGATATTGAATCTTGCGATGCCGAATCCATTCTGTATCGCGGCCATGCCCTTGTGAATGGCCGAACTGTGCTCGAGCTCGCCGACACGGTGGGTTCGATGCTTGATATTCACGAGTTTGACGACCCCGCGGCACTTGCCGCTGATTTTGCCCAACTAAGTACCGAGGGCCGCGCCATCGGCGCTTTCAAAGGCGTGCCGCGGGCAGCCTTAACTGACTTGCCCGCGTCAACGCCCGAGCATCTTCAGGCGCAGCTTGCCGTGCCCGCATCAGCCGCTTTTTTTGAAGATCATTTTCCACGTCGCCCAGTGTTTCCAGCAACCTTGCTGCTTGATGCTTTGTTGCAATTGGCAAACCCGGTCGCTGCACACGCAGCGGGTGACACTTTGCTGCGCCTCACACGCATCACCAATGTGAAGGTGCGCGCATTTACCGCGCCGGGTGCTACGCTAGTGCTGTCTGCCCAACTGGCAACGCCTGGCTCAGACGACCTCGAACCCTATATGGTTAAGCTGACTGCTCAGGCCGAGGGTAAAACAATCGCAGGTGCCAAAATGTATTTTGCGCCTGCCGGAG
Organism: uncultured beta proteobacterium; assembly: GCA_903932425.1. GTDB lineage: Bacteria > Pseudomonadota > Gammaproteobacteria > Burkholderiales > Burkholderiaceae_B > Zwartia. Next base: position 16,919 of record CAIZGG010000013.1, read on the forward strand.
AACTTGCATGACCACACGACGTCGCGTTGCGATTACAGGCATCGGGCTGGTAACGCCAGCTGGCCTGGACGCTGCTTCAACCTGGGCGCGGATTAAAGCCGCTCGTAGTTGTGCAGGGCCCATCACGATTTTTGATGCCTCAGGTTTCTCGACACGAATCGCAGCTGAAGTCAAAGGCTTTGACGACTTGCCCGCCATTGATGATCGTAAGTTGCTTAAATATGCGAGTCGCGCACACCGCTTTGCACTGGCCGCAGCGGATCAGGCGATCGCCGATGCAGGCGTGCGTCCTAGCTTGCAAGATGCGGCACGCTGGGGTTGTGTGGTGGGGGCGGGGATGATGACCGTCGCGCACCAAGAAATTGCTGCTGTGCAAAGCGCTGCAGCACCTGAGGGCGAGTTTATGGCCAGCGCCTTGCTCAACGAGCCCATCGCTAATGATGTCATGGCTTTTAGCCGTAGTTTGTCGACAGCCGGTATTGCTTTGTTACTGCGTCGGTTTGGTATCCGAGGTTACGCCTCGACGGTGCACACCGCCTGCGCGTCGGGTGGGCAGGCAATCGGTACGGCCATGCGATTAATTCGGCGTGGTTTAGCTGATCGAGTCTTGACGGGCGGTTTTGATTCAATGATCTCTCCGGTCGGTCTTTCGGGCTTTTGTTTGCTGTCTGCAGTGTCGCCCGATAACCATCAGCCCGAGCGCGCCAGTCGCCCGTTTGATCTGACCCGAAACGGGTTTGTGCTGGGTGAGGGTGCGGGCTTTTTAGTGCTTGAAGAATGGAACTCTGCTGTGCAGCGTGGCGCAACGATTTACGCTGAGCTGGCTGGTGATGGCAATTCTCTTTCGTCGTATCGCATCACAGATTCTCATCCCTCTGGAGATGGGCCGATTCAGTCGATGCGCAGAGCGATTGCCGATGCAGGTGCAAGCATTGCCGACGTCGATTATCTCAATGCCCACGGCACCTCTACACCCATGAATGATCGCAGTGAATGTGCCGCGGTCAAGGCCGTATTTGGTGATCGGGTGAATGATGTTGGTGTCAGTTCAACGAAAAGTGTGACGGGCCATTTGATTGCTGCGGCGGGTGCGGTTGAGGCTGGGCTGTGCGCCTTGGCGATTCGCGATAGCTTGATGCCACCTAATGCTAATTTGCAGCAACTTGACCCTGACTGCGACGTCAATATCGTGCGGGATACGCCACGTGCCCAACGCATTGGGATGGCTATTTCAAATTCGTTAGGGTTTGGGGGCAGTAATAGTTGCCTGGCTTTCAGACACCCCGAAGATACAGCGGCGCTTGTCGCCTCAGGACGGTGAACGCCATGAGTCGAATCGTAATCACAGGAAATGGTGCGATCTGCGGTGCAGGGACTGACCCCGGCAGTATCGTTGAGGCCTTGCTGGCAGGGCGTTCGGCTTTAGCCCCGATCACGGGTTTTGACGCCGAACAGTTTCAAGGCCGCCTCGCAGCCGAAGTGCCTGACTATAACGGTGGCAAGTTGCTTGGTGACCGTAAATTGCTCAAGCTTGTACGTCGCTCTGATGTCTTTGGTATCTACGCGGGTAGTCAGGCGATTGAGCAAGCTGGTTTGCCGGCATGGCGCGAAGCGCTTGACGAGGCCGCGGCAGCGAACTACGCAGATCAAACTGGTTGCTATGTGGGCTCGGGCGGAGGCGCCTTTGAAGTCAATTACGACTTTTTTCCTCTGATGGCCGAAACAAAAAACGATTTGAATGGCTTCGGCCGTGAACTCTCGAACATGGTCAATCCCATGTGGTTGCTCAAGTCGCTGCCTAATAATGTGCTGTGTCATATCAGCATCCGTCATCAGCTTAAAGGACCAAACGGCTGCATCACCAACCACACGTCGAGCGGGATTTTGTCGGTGATTGAAAGTGCGTGGGCGTTGCGCGAAGGCGATGCCCAGCGCGTCGTTGCAGTGGGTCACGATGCCCCGATTGAGCCGCAAACCTTGTTGTATCTTGATCGAGTCGGTTTGATTGGCAAAGATATTTTGCGTCCCTTTGATCAGCGGCACGATGGTTGTTTGTTGGGCGAAGGGGCCGCTTCGCTTGTCCTTGAAACTGAGGCCTCGGCGCAAGAGCGCGGTGCGACAGTGCTGGGCGAATACCTAGGCGGCGGAGACGCCTCAGAAGGCGAGGGTTTATTTTGCATTCGCGCTGATGGTGATGGGTTGAGTCGTGCGATTGAATTGGCTTTAGCCGACGCACAACTTCAGCCTGCAGACGTTGGCATGATTGTGGCGCATGGTAATGGTACGCAAGAGTCTGACGCGTCAGAGGCCGCGGCGTTGTTGCGTGTATTTGGTAACGACATGCCGCCGGTCACTGGTTTTAAATGGTCGGTCGGACACCTTTTTGCGGCATCGGGGCTCTTGGATGTCGCCGTGGGCCTTGAAGCGTGTCGACGCCAGGTGGTGCCAGGGATTGTCCCTCTTGAACGCTTAGCTGACGCCTGCGCGGGGCTCAATGTCTCTCAGCAAACGCGCGCACCGCGTAGCGATGTCGTATTAGTTTTGTGCCGTGGATTTGCGGGCACGAATGGCGCGTTGCTGTTGCGCGCGATTAAATAGAGTGTTTGTGTCGACAGGTCAGCCTGAAGCGTTGCCCGATGGCTGTGCGGTCGACACGATTGAAATCGCCCGTATCGCCCGCTTAATCGAGGCCCTACCGGGCGACCTTGAAAAGTTATTTTCTGCCCAAGAGTTAAGCGATGCCGGCGAAGGCGCTGGCCGTGTCGCGAGCTTGGCCGCACGCTTTGCCGCGAAAGAGGCTTGTTTAAAACTTTTTCCGCGCGAAACAGCACTGAACACTATTACGGCGATGGATTTCTCGGTTGTGCGTGATGCGTATGGCGCCCCGCAGGTGGTCGCCAGTCGCGCGGCTCAAATCGTGCTGGGCCTGCATTTAGTGGCCGAAATTAAACTATCTTTGACTCACACCCCGTTGTCGGCAACCGCTGTGGCGTTGCGAGTGCCCAAGGTGATCAAGCCCAGTCGGGCCGGGCGCTTTGTGTATCAATGGTTGCCCTATCGGCGTCAGGTGATTTTAGATAATTTAAATCGTGTGTACGGGGCGCAGGTGAGCCCGCAGCAAATCAAATTGCTTGCGCAAGCTCATTACGGGCATTTACTCAAGTTGCTGAAAGAGTTGTTGCAATTTCGGTTTATGTCGGCTCAACAAAAGAAAGATATTGTTAGAGTCGAAGGTGTACCTGAGATGATCAAGGCCTTTGAGGCCGGCAAGGGTGTACTGATTTTGACCGGGCACTTTGGCAATTTTGAAGTTTCTACCGTGGCCGGAATTGAACATTTTCCGCAGGTCAAGGGGCGCATTCATTTTTTGCGTCGCCCAATCAAGCCCAAATGGCTGAGTAATTTGCTGACCCGCCGGTTTAATCAAGCTGGTTTTGGGGTCGTAGGTCGCCGAGGGTCTCTTGAAGAAATCGTCGCCACCCTTGAACGGGGCGACGCGGTGGTGTTTCCGTTTGATCAATATGCGCGGCGGCCAGAAGGCATTGAAGTCGAGTTTTTTGGTTATGCCGCCGGTACTTACAAAAGCATGGCGTTGATTGCCCTGGCAACCGGAGCCCCCGTGTTGCCGGCAGCCTCATGGCGCGAGGCCGACGGCAAACATGTACTGCGGTTTTTACCGCCGCTCGAGCCGATTGTCGATGACGATGTTGGTGCCGAAATCAAACGCAATACACGTGCCTTTAATCAGGCACTTGAACTTGCGATTGTCGAGCACCCCGAGCAGTGGTGGTGGGTGCACCGACGCTGGAAAAATCAGCCTGCTATCAAATAGCTTAGTTCGACTTTTGCTGTTGATGTTTGTCGTAAACATAAGTGCCGATTGCACCGATCGCTGCGCCACCTAAAGCACCCCACACTGGGTTGCCATCGGCGATCAACGCGATGCCCGCACCAGCCGCTGCGCCAATTGCACCGGCTGATAGGGTGCGCTGTTGAGTGTTGTTCATGTTAGAGCAGCCGCCAAGAGTAAGTGCCGCGCAAACAGGTAAAGCCAATAAGATTTTTTTCATGATCAATCCTTAAAACGTAACGAAGTCAGACGTTGTGCACAACGCGCTAAAGGCTGTATTTAGCGTTTGCAAGGAAACGTCTCGCCCAAATAACGCAAAATCGTATCTGAGGCAGAGGCCTGGTTGAACTGAGGTTGTGTGGCCGACCATTTCACAAAGTTATTAATGTGCTCTTGGCGTGTCAGCGTTGAGTTTTGCGCGCAGATAAAGCCAGGAGCGTTTTTAGGATGACGTGTCACGAGATAGGTTTCGTAGACACCTTGCCCGTAACCATGACAAAAGTTTTGAGCGGCGACATCCGCGGTGTTTGCACACATACTGACAAATTTTTCAGTCGTTGTGGTTGCTGCCGGGGCTTGTTGGGCCGATGCGGTGGCGCTAGCCGCCGCCAGGCAAAGTAGTGCGATTTGTTTTTTCATCATTCTTTTCCGTAAATCCTGACCGCTTTAGGCAAAGCGATAAGGGGTTGATTGCACCGCAATCGCGGTCTGGGGATTGATTAAAACTTGTAAACTTAGCTACTCAATTTCTAAGCTGAATATTAACTTGGAAGTACAATCACGCAACAGCAGAGTTTCTTCCCAATTTATCCTCTTTTAATCGAGATGGTTACTGTGACCCAGCCAACAGGTAACTTTCATGTCGGGCAAAAGGTCTACATTGAAGGCGCTGGTACTGATGCACGCGTGGTCGCTCAATAAAAGCTCTAGTCGACCGGGCCCAAGAGGGTGTCGGTTGTTAGTAAAAAAAACCGCTGCGATTGCAGCGGTTTTTTTACATGACCGTTTTAAGCTTTAAGCTTTTTTCACGTGTGCGTTACACCAGGCAGCTGCAGCAACAAGCTTGCCTGGGAAGATTGCACAGGCGCCCGCTTCGGCTGACTTGCTTGCGTACAATTGGCAGTTAGCGCAATTTTGGCCGTCGGCATACTTGGCAAATTTTGCCTTGTCGACCGTGGTTGCAACAGCTTTGTAGCCTAAGGCAACGGCCTGTGGCTCGGTTTCACCGATCAGAGCTTGCGCGTTGGCTTGTTGCGCAAGGGGCAGTGTGGCTAAGCCAGCTGCTGTGTAAATAATGAATTGGCGACGTGATGTTTTCATATCTGATATCCCAAGAATAAAAATGTTTTGTAAGCAAAAACCTTATTGTACGGATTTCGACGCTTAGATGTTGTGCCGCCAGTGTGGTTAATCTTACTTATTCTTAGTCAGCATGGCGCTTGTCGAACTCCCAAACGTCTTCAAAACCCATCAGTTTGGTCAAGTCCGTAAAGTCGTACAGGTCAGCGGTGTTGCCCGTCGACGAACCCGTACTTTTAAAATGTTGATAAACCTTCGTCATTGCCTGAACGCCCGCCAAGAGCGCTGTCACCGGAAATATCGCCAATTTAAAACCAAGCGCTTCGAGGTCGGCCTTGCTTAAAACTGGGGTGCGCCCCTTTTCGACCATGTTGGCTAAAAGCGGCAAATCAAACGACGCACCGATTTTGCGCATCTCTTCTTCGGTTTCGGGTGATTCCACAAACAGAATGTCTGCACCAGCCTTGGCATAGGCCTCGGCGCGTCGTAAGGCCTCATCGAGGCCGAGTGTGGTGCGCGAGTCGGTGCGCGCGATAATTAAAAAGTCTTTTGACTGGCGCGCCTCGGCAGCCACTTTGATTTTTTTGACCATGTCGGCTGTTGGGATGACGCGACGACCTGGGGTGTGGCCACACTTTTTAGGAAACTCTTGGTCTTCGAGTTGAATCGCTGAGGCGCCGGCAAGTTCGTAGCCCTGCACGGTGTGGCGCACGTTTAACAGACCGCCATACCCCGTGTCACCATCGGCAATTAAGGGTGTACGCGCCATTTTTGCCATAGAACCGACCCGACCGACCATGTCGCTATAAGTGGCCAGACCGGCATCGGGTAAGCCCAAATGCGATGCCACAGCGCCAAAGCCAGTCATGTACAGGGCTTCAAAACCAAAACTATCTGCCAGTCGAAGTGACACCATATCGTAGACGCCGGGGGCGGTCACGAGGCCGGGTTGCTTTAGACGTTGATGGAGCTGCGCGGGTTTAGAGTTTGCCATGGTCAAGTGCCTCAGAAAAATGAGCGCTTATCGTAGCAGGTCGCTGCGCCTAAAGTGCTTGGCTGTGCCCGATGAGGGCCTGCAGCGGCATCAAGATGCTCTCACTAAATACTTGACTCGGTGTCACGGGCAAGCCACACTCAAGACTTTGCAGCCGAGCACGTGAAAAGGGTCACAACGGATGCGTCGAGCGGTTCTTATTTGCGTGTTTTGATGGGTGTTGCGAGTGATTCTTATTTGTCTACGGGTACCACGATGAACGATCTCAGTCTGCCAAAAGCAGTTAGCCATGCGGCGCTCTCTGCACAAACCGCTAACCCTGGCTATCAAGCTCGCCTGAGCAGTCGCCGCGGCGAGGCACGCGGTCACACCGCAGGTGTCGCACCGGGCAACGTGCAAGGCAATCTGATGGTCTTGCCTAAACACCTTGCCAGTGATTTTTTGTTGTTTTGCCAACGTAATCCAGGGCCCTGTCCGATCTTGGCGGTTTCTGAGCCAGGTAATCCAATGCTACCCAGTCTCGGTGAAGACGTTGATATTCGCTATGACATCCCGCGCTATCGTGTTTATAAAGACGGCTTATTGGTCGACGAGCCCTACGACATTGCCAACCAATGGCGAGACGATTTAGTGAGTTTTGTGCTGGGTTGTTCTTTTTCCTTTGAGCAAGCATTGGTCGAGGCTGGGATTCCTTTGCGCCACATTGAAGAGCAGCGCACAGTGCCAATGTATCGAACCAATATCCCAACGACGCCGGCAGGGGTGTTTCATGGCCCGATGGTCGTGTCAATGCGCCCGATGCGCCCAGCCGATATTGTGCGTGCGGTGCAGGTGACTTCGCGGTTTCCTAGCGTGCACGGTGCGCCTGTTCATATCGGACTGCCCCACTTGATTGGTATTGCAGATATTAATCAACCCGATTTTGGCGAGTCGGTCACGATCCATGACGACGAACTGCCTGTCTTTTGGGCTTGTGGTGTGACGCCGCAATCTGTTGCGATGGCGATGAAGCCAGCATTTTGCTTGACGCATGCGCCGGGATCGATGCTTGTGACTGATTTAAGCAATAACAGTCTGGCAAGTTTTTAGCAGTTGGTAGTTGGATCAAGCGGATAGTTGGATCATTTTGATGGGCAAGGCGTAGCGCCTGTCACAGCCAGTGCAGTCAAGACTGCTGGGGCATTTAAATTCTTTCTCTTGTGTCGTTGAGTCATATTCTTAGGAGCTTGTAGATGAATGTTTTAAATCGATCGGCGATGTTCATGGCTTTGTGCGCCTCGTTGCAGTTGTCTGGTGCTGTTGCACAAACGGCAGCCTCTGGCCCTAAAGTTGCTGTGCAGGCAATCACTCAGACCACGCCTAATATCCCTCAGTACACGCAGGTCGATCAGCCAATGCTGCGCGACGGGATTAAGGCAGCAACGAATGGTCGTGTTGAGGTCACTTTGTCGTCGTGGCCTGAACGCAATGTGAACGGCCCTGAAGTGCTCCGCTTGGTGCGTTCAGGTCAGGTGGATATTGCCGCGGGCCCCCTCACAACAGTATCGGGCGACGTGCCCATGCTTGATGGTATCGACCTTGCGGGTTTGAATCCCGGCATCGCACAAGCGCGTAAAGTGGCAGATGCGATGATGCCTGTTGCGAATAAAGAACTCGAAAAACTGGGTATCAAGCTTGTTGCAACGTACCCGTTCTCGGGTCAGATGCTCTTTTGCCGCAAGCCTATTGCGTCGTTGGCCGATCTGAAAGGCATGAAAGTGCGCATCAATGGGCCATCGGCTGGTGACTTAGTCAAAGCGCTTGGTGGGCAACCCGTGTCGCTTGCGTTTGGCGAGGTTTACACCGCGCTTGAGCGCGGTACGGTTGATTGCGGTATTACGGGCTCAGGCTCAGGTAATGGTGTGAAATGGCCCGAGGTCACGACGCATCTTTACACCCTCTCAGTATCCTGGTCGACAGCGGGTTACTTTGTGAATTTGGCTTGGTGGAACAAACTCGAACCATCAATTCGCGCTGAGTTTGAAAAAACGTTTGCCGCGATTGAAAATGCGCAATGGAAACTGGGCCAAGAGGCCACTGAAGACGGCATCGCCTGTAACGTAGGTCGTGCAGAAGGGTGCTCGGGCAAGTTGGCAACCTTGGTGAAGAAGCCGATGGTTGAAGTCAAAGCTCAAGCCAACGAAGCTGAACTGATTCAAAAAAATCTGGCTGAAACCGTATTGCCGGCTTGGGTCAAACGCTGTGGTGACCGTTGCGGAGTGGTGTACAACGAGGTGATCGCGCCAATCACTGGCGTGAAATACACTGCAGGCAAGTAGTATGTATCAAGGCCTTGAGTGGCTCAGTCGCCGTGCGATGTGGGTAGCCGGTTTTTGCTACCTGCTGATCACGGCGCTGATCTGTTTTGATATTTTTGCCCGGCAGTTGCTTGGGTTTTCAACAGAGTCAACCATTGAACTGACCGGCTATCTGATGGCCGTTGGCATGAGTTGGGGCTTAGCAGGGACACTTTTTGAGCGAGGCCATGTGCGCATTGACGTCTTGGTGCAGCGCATGCCCTTGCGTGTGCGCGTTTGGTTGCATTTAGCTTCGTTGCTTGCCTTGGTGATTTCGACGGCGTTCTACGTGTACGGAGCGATCTCTATCGCTAACGATTCTTTTGCGTTTAACGCCACTGATCTCACCACGCTTCGCACACCGTTGGTGTTGCCGCAGGGTGTTTGGGCGGCGGGCTTCGTGTTGCTATTGCTTGCAGCACTCGCATTGGCCCTGCGCTCTGTCACGCAATTGATGCGTGGAGATCTCGACAAGATGGATCGCGCATTGATGGCGCGCACCTATGAAGACGAGGCAGCAGAAACCCTTGATGCGGTTGCACAAGCGCAGCTGCACATGCAGGCGCCTGGCTTGTCGCCTCTTCGTCATAAGGATCACCAATGATTGCGATCGTTTTCATTGTGATCATGGCGATCGTGATCGGTGGCGCGAGCTTATTTGGCGGTGCAGGCAGTGTGGCAGCGCTGTCGGCGACTGCGGTGCCGTGGTGGGCGTTGCTTGCAGTCTTATTCGCGTTCGGCAGTTTTTTTGCCGGCGGCATTTACGTGGGTGCTGCATTGTCGTCGCTCGCGTTGTTGGCGGGCTTTTCGCTTTCTGATCGCCCATTTTGGAATTTTCTGGGTGAGATGATTTGGGCTCCGTCGACCAATTTTGTGTTGGTATCGGTGCCACTCTTTTTGCTAATGGGCGAGATTATGTTGCGCGCTGGTCTGTCTGAGCGCCTGTATCGCGGATTAAATGTCTGGATGGGTCGTTTGCCTGGTGGCCTGCTGCATACGAATATTTTGGCGTGTGGCGTGTTCTCTGCGGTCGCTGGCTCGAGTGTGGCAACCGCTGCCACCATGGGATCGGTCGCTCTGCCGTACTTTGAAAAAAGTCACTACCCGCCAAAATTAGTGCTTGGGTCACTGGCTGCTGGCGGCGCCTTAGGTAATCTGATCCCGCCCGGTATCACCTTTATTATCTATGGATTGATCACCGAAACGTCGGTGGGTGCCCTGTATATCGCGGCAATTGGCCCCAGTATTTTGGTTGTCATTCTGTTTATTCTGGTTATTTTTTACTATAGCTATAAGCTGAAGTTGCGCGCTGATCCCGCTGCGTCAGGCGTGACCTGGCGACATCGGGTTGCAAGCTTGTCAGACTTGTTGCCAACGACCTTGTTAATTGGGCTGGTGTTAGGCACCATTTATGCGGGCCTGGCCACGCCAACCGAATCGGCGGCGCTCGGCGTGGCGGGTAGTTTGATCTTGGCGCTAGTTGATCGCAAACTCAACTGGAAAATGATCTCTGAGTCGTTGCATGCCACAGCGCGTACAACGTCGATGATTGCGCTGATTTTATTTGGCGCCTACGTGTTGAATTACATTTTGTCGGCCTTAGGTGTGCCGCAAATGTTGGCAAAATTCTTAACCGGATTGCCCCTGCCAGGTTGGGCCATCATGCTGGTGATCATTGGATTTTATTTGGCGCTGGGCACCTTCATGGAGGGCCTGTCAATGGTGATTTGCACCGTGCCCCTGCTGTTTCCGGTGGTGAAGGCCTTGGGGTACGATCCAATCTGGTTCGGAGTTGTCATCACGATGCTCGTTGAGATTGCAATGATCAGCCCGCCTGATGGCACGGTGCTGTATGTATTGCAAGGCATGCGACGGCAGCCAGGGCCCATTACTGACGTCTTTTCTGGTGTGATGCCCTTTATGTTTGTGTACATGTTGGCCATCATCATTTTGATGGTGTTTCCAGCGATCGCGTTATGGCTGCCAGCGGTCTTGTCTTGACATCCTTCCTGTCTTAAACAGAAAGCACTTCTGCGCATTCCGTTAAACTTTTTTCTCTCTTATTTTTTAATCATCATGATCAAACCTCACCTTTATTTTTCGTGCGAAGCAATTAGCGCTGACGGCACGGTCACGACAACCCTGGCCGCCGTTGCCCCCAGGCATTACGTGATTGCTGGCTGGACGGGGCGCGATGCCGCAGCGATCGAACATCACATTCACGAACTCGGTTTGATTGGTGTGCCGGCGCCCTCTACCGTGCCGCTGTACTACCGCGGTAGCGCACTGTTACTGACGCAAGCTGACACGATCGAGGCCGTGGGGCCCGATAGTTCGGGTGAGGTAGAACCCGTGTTGTTTTACACCGGCGGTGAATGGTGGCTAACGGTTGGCTCGGATCATACTGATCGCCGTGTTGAAACCTATTCGATTGCGGTATCCAAACAATTGTGTCCCAAACCGACGGGCACCGCAGCCTGGCGATGGTCTGATGTCTCAGCATACCAAGACGAACTTGAGTTGATCTCTCGAATTTTTGAGGATGGTAAGTGGGTCGAGTATCAGAAGGGTACGTTCGCGTCGATTCGTCCTCTTGAATCCTTGCGTGACGGTTGCTTTGCGGGGCCACATGTTGACGAGGGTAGCTTTGTGTCCTGCGGCACCCTCGGTGCGATCCCGAATGCGAAGGGTGAGGGGATTCGAGCCGCCGCTCAGATGGAACTTGAAATTCGTGATCCTCGGCGAAAACGCAGCATTAAACATCGATACTCGGTCGACGTCTTGCCTTTGGTGGCTTGACGCCTGTTTTTCAGTTGGCGTTTTGGCTAGGCTCGAAGCGTTTATAACTATCACAGAGGTGGTAACAAGGGGGAACGTTGCAACGTTGCGGTTGCCACACCTTAATACGGGCGTATCACGGGTTTAGACTTCACCGTACACGCATTTTTTATCCTTTTCAACACTCATCATGACGCACATCACACAAACCATCGCTCAGCTTAACGCCCGCCTCGCACGCGGCGACATAACTCGTGAAGCAGTTGTTTTGCAGGCCCTAGAAAACGCTACTAAGGCGTCGGCTAAAAGTGTCTTCACGAAACTTTATCCAGAGGCGGCGCTTGCGGCCGCGCGTCAAGCAGATGCGGCTCAAGCTGCCGGAATTGAACAACCCGCATTGGCGGGTTTGCCCGTTTCGATTAAAGACCTTTACGGCGTTGCTGGTGAAACCACAATGGCAGGGTCGGTCGTGTGCAAAGGTGAACCAGTACAAACGCACGATGCCCCAGTCATTGCACGGCTGCGCGCTGCCGGTTCAGCCATTATCGGTAAAACCAATATGACCGAATTCGCTTTTTCAGGAATCGGCATTAATCCGCACTACGGTACTCCCGTCAATCCTACCGATACCTCGGTGGCAAGAGTGCCAGGCGGCTCGTCTTCGGGTGCCGCCGTGTCAGTGGCATTAGGCTTGGCGGTTGCCGGCTTGGGTTCGGATACGGGCGGGTCGATTCGTGTCCCCGCAGCGCTCTGCGGAATCGTCGGATTCAAGAGTTCTCAGTTCCGTGTGCCACTTACAGGCGCCTTTGAGCTTGCCCGCACGCTCGACACGGTATGTGCCATGACACGCAGTGTTCAAGATTGTTTGACGGTTGATGGTGTGCTCTCTGGTGCAATGTTAAAAGTCAAACGTCGCCCATTGTCTGGTATGCGCTTTGCCTTGCCGCAAACGACTCTTCTAGAGGGGCTAGATGCAACGGTGTCTAAGGCCTTTGCGCGCAGTGTGTCGGCGTTGGCGGCCGCGGGTGCGCAGATCGTTGAAATCCCGTTAACCGAGCTGGCTGAGATCCCTAAACTCAATGCCCCAGGTGGGCTGTCGCCGATCGAGGCTTATGCCGTGCATCATGAGCGCCTGGCCAAGTCCAAAGAAGGTTTTGATCACCGCGTGGCCGCTCGGGTTGCCCTTGGGGCACCGGTCACCGCGCAGCAGTACCTTGCGCTGCTCGACAACCGGCTGGATTGGATTGCAAGAGTTGAACGCGCCCTTGACGGGTTTGATGCGGTGCTTTGCCCGACCACGCCGATTATCGCGCCCGAGATCGCTGCGCTTGAGGCCTCTGATGAAGCGTTTTTTAAAGCGAATGGCCAGATGTTGCGTAACACGTTTGCCTTTAACTTCTTAGACGGTTGCTCGTTTAGCTTGCCTTGCCATATTGCTGGAGAACAGGCCGTTGGTTTGATGCTGTCCTCGGTAAAGGGCGACGATGCAGCGCTGGCTGCAGTCGCCTTGGCTGTTGAGGCAGCGCTGGCCTCGCGCTAACCAAGGGTCTATGTTGTAAAGAGCAACGTGGTAAAGAGCAAAACAGGCCCGCAGGATGACTCCTCGCGGGCGAAAGAAGGCTGAAAAAACCTGCTGAAAGCACCTGAAATCGATCGAAACAGTTTGCCCTGACTGCACCTCTTACCTCGGACGAACAACGGCCTTAAGCTAGGCCTGAGTTCAACTAAAGAGAGGAGTCGAGTCATGAGAGCCTTGCGCGGTATGGTGATTGGGGTATTTGTTTTGCTAACAGGCTGTGTGGCCTATGGCCCCCAGCCCGCGGCGTATGGGTATGGGCCCGCTTACTCTTATTCGCCCGTGTACGTAGCGCCCTTTCCGACGGTGGTTGTGCCGATAGTGAGAGCCCCGGTATACAGGCCTGGTTGGCATCGCCGTTGGCGTGGGTAGTCGCTGCAAGCGACAAATATGTACGCTTTGGCACACAAACCTGTAAAGTGTCGGCACTTGCCCAATTTAGAGCCCGCTTGACGGTCTCTGCCCCCAGAGTGGCAAGCTGATACGGAGCAGCCCTTGAAAGTCCCGCAACGCCTCGCGCCGCTTGTCGAAGAAGGTTTGGTTGACGAAGTACTCAGTCAACTGATGAGTGGCAAAGAGGCAACCGTTTATGTGGTGCGTTGCGGCGACTCTGTGCGTTGTGCCAAGGTGTACAAAGACGCCAAGCAACGTAGCTTCAAAAACGCTGTGTCCTACACCGAGGGCCGAAAAGTCAAAAATAGTCGTCAGGCGCGTGCAATGGAAAAAGGTACGCGTTACGGTCGACAGATGCAAGAGGAAGCTTGGCAAAACGCCGAGGTCGATGCGCTATTTCGGTTGGCAAATACAGGGGTGCGGGTGCCACAACCCTATATTTGTACTGATGGCGTCTTGCTGATGGAGCTGGTGACAGATGCTGACGGTCAAGTCGCGCCTCGACTCAATGATGTTGAGCTGACCGAAGCGTTAGCGCTTGAGCATCACGCGTATTTGATTCATCAGGTCGTGCGTATGCTGTGTGCCGGAGTCATCCATGGCGACCTCTCCGAATACAATATTTTGATGGCTGCTAGCGGCCCTGTGATTATTGATTTGCCGCAGGCTGTCGATGCTGCCGGTAATAATGAGGCTGCTGCGATGCTCGCGCGCGATGTGCAGAATCTGGCGGTTTACTTTGGTCAATTTGCGCCGCAGTTACTGACAACCCAGTATGGCAAAGAAATCTGGCAGCACTACGTCGCGGGCACGCTTACGCCAGACACCCCGCTAACCGGTTTTGTCGTGGCGGACACGACACCTGTTGATATGGCTGGCTTGATGCAAGAAATCGAAGATACCCGTCGCGAAGAGCAAGAGCGCAGACTGCGGCTACAAGAGCGCGATTGAGGTAATTCTCGGTCACATGGCTATAATCAAGTGAAAATATATCTAATTACTTGAACCTTGCCATGACTGCACAATCTTCACTTACCTTTCGCTCGACCAAGTCTGATCATCCAACGCCTCAGGCCGAGCGCGAAGCGATCGTCGCGAATCCTGGGTTTGGTAAGTACTTTACCGATCATATGGTATCGATTGACTGGACCTTAGAGCAGGGGTGGCACGATGCCGCGCTCAAGCCCTACGGGCCCTTAATGCTTGATCCGGCCTCCTCCGTGTTGCATTACGCTCAAGAGATTTTTGAAGGTCTTAAAGCATATCGTCACCCCGATGGTTCAATCTGGACTTTCCGCCCCGAAGAGAACGCGGCCCGTATGCAGCGCTCGGCAACTCGACTAGCGTTGCCACCGCTACCGACTGATTTATTTCTTGAATCCATTAAACAGCTCGTGCGTGCCGATGCCGCTTGGGTGCCAGGTTCAGGCGAAATGAGTTTGTACCTTCGGCCTTTCACGATCGCCAACGAAAGCTTTTTGGGCGTGCGTTCGGCTCATCGTGCAGCCTACTATGTCATCGCAAGCCCCGCCGGCCCTTATTTTGCAAAAGGTGTGGCACCTGTGATGATCTGGTTGGCTGAGGATCACGCGCGTGCTGCGTATGGTGGTACTGGCGCAGCCAAATGTGGTGGTAACTATGCCGCCTCGCTGTTGCCTCAGCAAGAGGCCTATGAAAACGGCTGCCCCCAGGTTTTGTTTTTAGATTCTCAAGAAGGTAAGTACATCGAAGAGCTCGGTGGCATGAATGTGTTCTTGGTGCTTAAAGACGGCACCTTGGTAACCCCCGAGCTGACAGGCAGTATTCTTGAGGGTGTGACACGCATGAGCATTATTCAACTTGCTCGCGATCGTGGCCACAATGTTCAAGAGCGAAAAATCACGATTGACGAGTGGCGCGATGGTATCGCTTCTGGCGACGTCACTGAAGCGTTTGCCTGTGGCACAGCTGCTGTAGTGACGCCGATTGCAGCACTTAAAGGCCGCGGCTTTATAGCTGGTGACGAAAATGCTCCAGCTGGCAAACTTACGATGTCTTTACGGCAAGAGCTCACCGACATTCAATCTGGGCGTTTGCCCGATCGTCACGGTTGGATGATGCGTTTGGTGTAATGCTTTCGATTAAGCGCTTAGCCTGATTTAAGCGCGAGCGAAAGCATCAACTGATATTGTGCAGCCTCAAGGTAGGGCTGCTTGTTCATTAAATCCATTAAAAGCTGATCGGCCAAAATGACTTGGTCGGCAGGCAGCTCTTTCATGACGGCCGAATACACCGCAAAGCGACCACCGTTTGCCCAGGCTTGAATAGCCTGCTCTTGCGCTTGTGTGTGTTGAAGCTTTTGTTGAGTCCGCTTCAGGCGCTGTCGGTCGGCTTCAATTTGCCCGTAGTGCGTGCGCGCGGCTGTTTGCCCTGAACCTCTCAGAACTCTGAGGCGCGCTGCCGTGCGAATCGTCAGGTAATCGGCTTGAGTGGTGAGCCTGGCACGTTCAAGCTGTTGAATTTGAGCCAACAGCACGTCAGCCTGAGCATCCTCTTGCGATGAGAGTTTTTTTAAGGCGGCCGGCACACGCTGCCCACGCTGCTCAAGCAGGGTTCTGTAGCGTTGCGCAGTGAACTGCACTTGGCCTAAAGGGATTGAACGTGGAAGCGGCATCTTTAAATCACCTCGCGAACACATAGTATATCTTAGTGAAATAAATTAGTACATCTTTCGCGATCTATCCAGTACATCTAGCGCGTCGATTAACATTCATCTCATTGATAATATTAGTATTTGCTTGATCAGGCTGACTTTTCCTTTGCTGTATTGGTCGCCATTAATATCCGATGAAACAGAGTGCATTTTCAATACAAGCCAATCTTGCGACTGCAAAGAGGCTGATTCTATCCGGTGCCGAGTTGAACTCTAAATATCTCCAGATTTGTTGCATTTTCCTGGGCGGTCTGTTTTTGCTGTGGCCTGCGTTCTATAACGGTTATCCACTGGCCTACAGCGACTCGCACGTCTTTATTTCGCAACCCGTGGCCGGTTTTATGAACTGGGATAAGCCCTTTGTCTATGGGCCTCTCATCCTCTTGTTTCACGGCTGGCAAACCTTGTGGTTGGTTGTCGCCGCGCAGGCCTTGCTCGTGTCACACCTGGTGTGGTTGGTGATCGTTGCGTTAATGCCTGAACGAAAACTCGCCGCTGCGCCCAACGCGCCTAAGGGTTTGGCGGCGACCGCGGTGTGGTGCATCGCGAAGCGGCATTTATTTGTATGCGTCGTGCTCGCAGCGGCGACCACAGCCCCTTGGTTCGTCAGTTTTCTGATGCCTGACATCTTTGCGGCAATCACGGTACTGTGTATTTTTTTATTGGGTTTTTCGACGCGCTTGGGTCGTTACGAATTCGCCTGGCTCGCGCTACTTGGTGCTTTAGCAATCGCCGTTCATTTGTCGCACCTTGTGATTGCTGCTGCGTGTCTGCTTGGCGTGCTCTGCCTTAATGTGCGTCGTTTAAAAATTGCGCTAGTGCCGCTGATCTGTGCCATTGCAATTTTGCTTGGCACCAACTGGTATGCGTTTCAAAAAGCGTCGATCTCGCCGCACGGCTCAGTCTTTATGCTTGCGCGCTTGTCGGGCGATGGCAATACCAAAGAGGTGCTAGAAAAATATTGCGCACAAAAAAATTGGTACCTGTGCGCCTGGGCTGATCGCTTACCGACTGATAGCGATGATTTTTTATGGAATGGAAAGGGTCCCGTCTGGAGTCATCCCGGCGGGCCAATTGGGCTGGCACCAGAGGCCTCAGAGATTGTGTCCTACGTGTTACGCACCAGACCTTGGCCCGTTCTGTTGTCTGGGTTGAATAATATGGCGGGGCAGCTTTGGATGATTCAACTTGGTGACACCTTGCATCCTGATCATCTTGACGTCACGGTTGCGAAAAGTGTGCGTCAGCATTTTGCACCCGTAGAGCTTGAGCGCCTCAATGGTTCTCGACAAATGAGGGATACGCTTGCAGCAGATGCTGTATGGTTCAGCCGTTTGAATGTCTTAATCTTTTATTGTGCTGTGGTCTTTAGCCTCTGTGTTTTGTTCAGCGCATGGAGCAAGCGAGGCACCGCGCCTGCTCATACCCAAAGGGATGCTGACGCGCACACTAAATTGGTGGTTCGGTTTATTTTGATACTTTGGATCGGTGTCGCGGCCAACGCCTTTGCGACTGGTGCGCTCTCGAAGCCGCACCATCGTTATCAAGCTCGTATTGCGTGGTTGCTGGTGTTGCCACCGCTGCTGACCACGTTTGCACGCCGGCGTCAGAAGATCTCTTGAAGCGAAGGCGCAAGGCCGCGCCTTCGCCCTTCACACTATTCGCGTTGGATATTGCTGGCCTTGATGACGGCCGCCCACTTAGCGATTTCACCATCCACAAATGCTGCGAGCGCATCGGGTGTGCTGCCTTCAATTTCGATCGCTTGTTGTACCAACTTGGCCTTGAGTTCAGGGTCAGCTAGAACGGTGTTGATGTCGCGATTCAAACGCGCGATGATGGCTGGCGGCGTACCTGTCGGCGCAAAGAAGCCGTAGCTCGCAACGGATTCAAAACCCGGATAGCCTGACTCGGCAACTGTGGGCAAATCAGGCAACAAGGCCGAACGTTTTGCTGTGGTGATGGCAAGCGCACGAACCTTACCGTCTTTCAGCATCGGCAAATAGGGCGGTAACGTATCAAGCGCCATCGTGACCCGCCCTGAAATCAGATCAGGCATTAAAAGCGATGTGCCCTTATAGGGAATATGCAAGATATCAACGCCCGCCGCCACTTTGAACATTTCGCAGGTTAAGTGAATCAAGCCGCCGGTTCCTGAGGAGCCGCAGGTCAGTTTGCCTGGATCCTTTTTAGCCAGTGCAACGAGTTCAGTCAGATTTTTAACGGGTAACTCGTTGCCCACAACAACGATATTGCTCAAAGTGCCTGCCGTTGAAATCGCGGTCAAATCCTTTTTGAAGTGGTAGCCAGGATCTTTGTAATAACTGACTGCGATCGAATGCGAACCGATTGAGCCCATCAAAAGGGTGTATCCATCGGGCGCCGCTTTGGCAACGTATGCTGCGCCGATATTGGCACCGGCGCCGGGCTTGTTCTCAATGACCACTGATTGACCAAGTTTGACCGCTAGTTTTTCGGTAATCGCGCGGGTCAAGATATCGGTAGCGCCGCCAGCGGGAAAAGGCACCACGACCTTCAGAGGCTTGGAGGGATAGGTGTCTTGTGCTTGTACTGGAGCAGACAGCCACGCGCCAAAGGCAACAATCGCCAGTAGGGCCTTTAAGTAACGATTTAAGTGCATACAGTTTTATCCTGAAGTGTAAAAATTCAATACAAGTTTCGAGCAGAAACGTGGCAAGCTTTAAGCTAAAAGCAAGCTACCAACAGCAAGCTACCAACAGCAAGCAAGAACCATGCCGACACCCTGAGACAAAAAGGATATAGTGTCACCACAAAATATAGAATTCACTCAGTTCGGCAGCTAAGTGAGTCACATAAAAATCCATTTGGCGTTGAACGTCAGGTGAATCATAGGGGACACAGATGTTCAATGCAAAAGTAGGCGGGCTTGGCTCAGTGGTTAAAACGAGCCCTGTCGGGCCCAACGCCACCCGCAGAACGCTTTTAACAGCAGCAGGCGCTGCGATCATCGCGCAACCTGCCTTTGGCCAGACGAAGTTTCCAAGTAGGCCTATTCGTATCGTGGTGCCCTGGTTGCCGAGTGCTGCTGCGGATCTTGAATTGCGTGCGCTGGCGCAAGCCGCGTCGGGCTACTTTGGCGAAGCCGTTGTCATTGAAAATAAGGCCGGGGCCAGTGGCACGCTAGGTGCTCAGTTATTGGCGAGCGAAACAAAAAGCGACGGCTATCTGCTGACCCAGATGCATTCGACGATTTTTCGTGTTGCTGGGATGGTGGATAAGCCAAGCTATGACGTGATGACTGATTACAGCTGGATTTTGCAACTGGTTGGCTACTCGTATGGCGTGGTGGTGCGCGCCGATGCGCCCTGGCAGACCTTCGGTGATTTGCTGGCCTATGTGAAGGCGAACCCAGGTAAGTTAACCCTGGGGACCGCGGGTGTGGGCACCACGCAGCACATCACCATGGCACAGGTTGCGATGCAGCAAGGCCTTGATTGGTTGCATGTTCCCTTTCGGGGCGGTGGCGATGATGTGCAAGCCTTGTTGGGCGGTCAAATCATGGCGGTGGCATCGTCAACCCTTTGGGGTGAACTGGTGCAGGCAGGTAAGTTGCGCCTGTTGGTCACCTTTGGACAAGAGCGGATTAAACGGTTTCCTGAAGCACCCACCTTAATCGAGTGCGGTATCGACATCGCACAGACTTCACCCTACGGTTTGGTTGCGCCTAAAAATCTTGATCCTGCGATTAAACAAATTCTGCACGATGGTTTCAAAAAGGCGCTTTATACCCAATCGCATCTTGATGCCATCGCACGTCTTGATATGCCGGTGCAGTACCTCGATAGCGCCGAATATGAAGTCAAAGGCAAAGAGCTCTTTCAAAAAGAAATGGCCGCAGTACGCCAACTTGGTATTCGCTTGAATTAACCAATTAACTTTTAAGATCAACCTTGATATGACACATCCAAAATCAGAAAGCCATTTTCCACCAGCACATATCCCCGTGCGTACTGACTGGATTGAGCAGTCAAACGAAGAGATTCTTGAACCGGCTTTGCCGATTGTCGACCCCCATCATCATTTGTGGGATCGCCCGGGGCAGCGCTATTTGTTTGAAGATTTTCTCGCAGATGTGCAAAGTGGCCATAACATTGAAGCCACGGTATTTATTCAGTGTCGCTCGATGTATCGCTCAAGCGGCCCCGTTGAGATGCGTCCGGTAGGCGAGGTTGAGTACGTGAACGGTGTCGCTGCGCAAAGCGCCAGTGGTTTATACGGACCCACTGAGATTTGCGCAGGGATCGTCGGCTTTGCCGATTTGATGCTGGGGGCGCGTGTACGCCCGGTGCTTGAAGCCGAGTTGGCCGTAGCGCCAGAGCGTTTTCGCGGTATCCGTGTGATGATCGCCGCCAGCCCTCACAAAGAGATTGCGCCAGGCTTTGGCAAGGTGCCTGAGGGCATTATGACGAACCCAGTCTTTCGTGAAGGGTTTGCCCAGCTTGCACCACTGGGGTTGTCCTACGACATGTGGGCATTTCATCCGCAGCTGGCTGAGGTGGTGGATCTTGCGCGGCGCTTTCCTGAGACCTCGATTATTGTGAATCATGCGGGTGGTCCGCTCGCCATCGGGCCCTACAAAGGACGGCGCGACGAGGTCTTTAACGACTGGTCAAAGAGCCTGCAAGAGTTGGCAACTTGTCCAAACGTCACCATGAAAATCGGGGGTCTAGGCATGCACATTGGTGGCTTTGATTTTCACACTCGGCCCTTGCCACCAAGTTCAAAAGACTTGGCTCAGGCCTGGCAACCTTTTGTTCAAGGCTGCATTGATGCGTTTGGGCCTGCGCGGTGCATGCTTGAGAGCAATTTTTGTGTCGATAAAGGTACGGCCAGTTATGTGAACTTGTGGAATGCATTCAAGCGCTTAACGCAAGATTTTTCAGCAGCCGAAAAAGCACAACTTTATAGCGAGACGGCTAAGCGCGTGTATCGCTTGAAATAGTCAGCTTGGCTCAGCGATGACAGGGCACTGACGCTCAAATGAGCTCGGTTTGCTGGGCTTAGAGATCGATTCTGTCTTTGACGCCACAAAAAATGGCGAAAGTAACGGGGCGGTCTGAAAGCCGCCTGAGTTTGTTCAATCAAATTTGATGTTGGCAGCTTTTAAAACGACCGCCCATTTTTTTATTTCACTCGTCGTTAAGTTGCCTAAATCTTCGGGTGTGCCCGGCGCGGGCGAAGCACCTTGCTGCGCAAATTTTTCTTGCAGGTCAGGCATAGCCAGGGCTTGGTTCGTGGCAGCGTTGATCGCCTGAATGACTGGTGCGGGAGTACCCGTCGGAGTGAATAATGCAAAGTAAGAGGTCACGCTAAAGCCAGGTATGCCGGCCTCGGCGATGGTGGGCACCTCGGGTAAAGCGGCGATACGCACGGGCCCAGTGACGCCTAGGGCACGTACATTGTTGGCTTTGATTTGTGCCATTGCAGTGGGCAAATTATCAAACATCATTTCAATATGCCCGCCCATCAAGTCGGCCATTGCGGGCGTGCTGCCCTTGTAAGGGACGTGCACCATGTTGACTTGCGCCATGTAGTTAAACAGTTCGCCAGCCATATGCAGCGACGACCCAGCGCCCGCCGAGGCAAAAGAGAGCTTGCCCGGTTCTTTTTTTGCTAGGGCAATCAGCTCTTGAACATTTTGCACGGGTAATTTTTTGGTGACGATCAATACATTGGGTGCATGGGTCACCAACGCAACGGGCGCAAAATCACGTACAAAATCAAACGGCAATTTACGCTCGGCCGCCTGATTGACTGGATTGTTGAGTGAGCCAAGGTAAAGCGTCAGCCCATCTGGCGTCGAGCGTGCAACTTCAGCCGCCGCGATATTACCGTTAGCACCGGGTTTGTTTTCAACGATGACATTGGCTTGCAGGATTGGTCCGATTTTTTCGGCAATGCTGCGCCCAATGCTGTCTGAGGTGCCGCCTGCCGGAAACCCAATTAATAAACGAATTGTTTTGCCCGACAGAATGCTCGTTGCGTCGCTGCCTTTGGCAGTTTGCGCAGAGGCTGTGAAACTATTTGCGCACAAGCCCAAGAGCAGTAGGGACGTCGCCAAGCTCAGCTTCGTTGCATAACCTTTCGTGGCAAAGCCTCTCATTAAAAACATCCCTAAGTCTCCAAATTTTATTTTTAGCGTATCGACAACTTGCGTCCCAGCTTAATCATGGGCTTTTCTACTGCGTAGTAAATGAGGCTGGATAGCGCAATTGTGCAGAGGATAGTCATTATTAAATATACTGCGAGGTGCGCGTTGGCAAGCCACGGCAAGCGATTGTCACGCAGCAGCGCAAAGAGCGTGTAAAACACAAGGGGATGAAACAGATACATTGAGTAGCTGATTTCACCTAGCCAAGTTGTGAATCGACTGTTGATCTGTATTTTGGTCGACAGTAAGATGAACAACCCGAGCCCAACAGACACCGGCGGCATAAATACCGATAATTTTAATGCAAGGGCGCTTGGCAAGTGCGTGTAAAAGATCCAGTTGATCAGAGGCAAGATACACACACCTAGCGGAAACAAAATAAAGACAACCAGCACCGCTCGAGAAAAGGGTTGAGCGCCGCCAGTTTGATCGCGATCATGCCAGCAGCGAAATAGAGCCCCCCAAAACATAATCGAAATAAACAGCGCGTATTCTGTAAGGTAGTTCAGAAATGGGCCAGAGCTAGTCGGATTTAGCCAATTAGGGTTTAATAAATGCACGCATCTTGGAAGCACAGCAAAAATGATTGGGCCAGCAAACATGCCAACCACTAACCCTCGCGGTTGCTGCAGTACCCCTAGCGTAAAGAGAAGTGCACAGGCAATATAAAAAATTAACTCCAGACGTAATGTCCAGTACAGACCCAAAACGTCTGGTGCACCGAAGATGCTCTGAATCATCGTCAAATTCAGCAACACCGTCTGCGGCGAGAAGGGCGTCATTAAGAACATCCCCATTAGGGCTGCGCCCAAGACCGAAACCCAGTAGGCCGGATATAGTCTGAACACCCTACGAACCACAAAGATTCGTAGTGCGTCTGGTTTAGTTTGATTGCTAACAGCTCGCAAACTTGAGGGAATCACGAAGCCGCTGATGGCAAAAAACAGGATCACTCCAACGCGCCCAGTGTCGATCGCCGCTGAAAAAGCGTAGAACAACTCACCGACTGGCGGTGTTGGCAATTGCCTGAAGGCGTCTGTGGCGTGCAGCCAGATCACTAATAAGGCTGCAAGCCCACGTTGCGCGTCGATATAGCCAAAGCGTTGAGCTAGTGTTGTCACCGACCTCAGTCCGCTTGAATTTTGTTGTCTTTAATTAATTTTCCATACAAGGCATATTGCTTTTGAGTCGCTTCGCCAAATTCTGCAGCAGATGTGCCGCGGATTGTCACCCCTAAGGCCACTAAGCGCTCACGTGTTTGCGAGTCGGCAAGTGCCTTTTGCATTTCGGTATTGAGCTTATCGATAATGGGTTTGGGCGTGCCAGCCGGCGCAATCATCGCGAACCAAGAGTTAAAGAAAAAATCGCCGATGCCCGCTTGGACAACGGTTGGCACCTCTGGGTATTGCGCAAGGCGCTCGGGCGTTGACACAGCCAGTAAACGCAGTTTGCCACCTTGAATTAACGAGGTGACCGTGCCTAAGCCCTGGTATGACACCTCGACTTGCCCGGCTGCAGCTGCGACGGCCGCTGGTGTTGCACCCTTGTACGGCACGTGCACAAGATCGATCCCGACGCGTTGTGCAAACAGCGCCATGGCAATGTGTTGAGGGCTGCCGCTGCCGCCCGAGCCGTAGTTGATTTTGCCGGGGTTTGCCTTTGCCGCAGCAATGAAATCATTGAGGGTTTTGTAAGGCGATTGGTCTGCGACGACGATTCCCCATTCGATCGTGGCAACCAGCGAAATCGGCTCAAAGTCTTTAAGCGGATTCCAGGGGATGTTCGAATAAATATGCGGCAGCATCGTTAAGATGCTGTCGTTGACGCCGCCGATTGTGTAGCCATCAGGGGCTGCTTTGGCGATGCGATCGGCACCAATGAGCCCCGACGATCCGGCCAAGTTTTCAATCACAATGGGTTGTCCCATATTTTGCGCCATTTTTGCTGTTAACAGTCGAGCCGCACCGTCAACAGCGCTGCCAGCGGCCAACGGCACAATCATGCGAATGGGCTTGCTCGGATAGTGCTCTTGCGCTTGCGCGATACTCAAAGACACCAGAGTAAACATAGCAAGCGTCAGGGCTGTTGCCCATTTTGCTAAGAAGGCGTCGACTCTGAACCAGGGGGGTGACAGGCCCTCAGCCGTTAACCGGTTTTGTGAACGCATACGTGGGGTCATAGGACCTCCAAAAATTAAATTGAGAGTGGTGTGATGCCAAGCTCAGTCGCCAGAGCATTCAAATCGGCGACAAGGACGGGCGCAAGCGGTATGCCTTGCTTAGCATAGGCAATGCGTTTTGCATGGCTTTGTTCGCCCGGCAACCATACCCGCTCAACGCCAGGCAAGCGTTCGCTACCGCGAAGATCTTTGACCAATTGATCAACGGCCCCTTTAAAGAAACCAGGCTCACCGAAGGCCTTGAGGTCAATGACTAAAATCGCTTGCCCGGTGTTGGTAGGAGTCACGTGATCTTTATTGAAATCGACGACCTCTTTGCCCATTGACGCGCCCTGTAACGTACCGGCTAGTAAGCCAACGATCAAGGCGAGGCCGTAGCCCTTGTGTCCGCCGATCGGCAATAAAAAACCCTCGTCTGCACGGTTAGGATCTGTGAGAGGGCGGCCCTGACGATCAATCATCCAGCCTTCTGGCATGGTTTCGCCCCGCTTCGCCTTGGCTTTGACTTTGCCGTAAGCCGCCACCGTTGTTGCCATATCCAGCACCACCGCAGGTTCACTGCCTGCAGGGATGCCGGCCGCGATAGGGTTCGTCGACAGCAACATATCCATGCCGCCCCAGGGCGGTAAATGGTTGGCATTGCCCACAGCAAAATACAAACCAATCATGTCATGCTCAATCGGCATGCGTGCATAGAGCGAGGCGGGGCCGGCGTGATTGCTATTGCGCGTGCCAACCCAAGCCACACCCGCATCGGCCGCTTTTTTGATTGCGAGCTCAACGGCGTGCGACACCACAAGATGCCCCATGCCGTTATCGCCATCGACCACGGCCATCGCCGCCTTATCTTGCACGACTTTAATTTGGGGCTTGACGTTGATCCCCCCTGCGCGAATACGCTTGACATACTGGGGCAGGCGAATCACGCCGTGACCATCAGAGCCCTGTAGGTCGGCTTGCGCCATCAGTAAGGCGACTTTGTTCGCGTGCTCGGGTGACAGCCCGTTGGCTTCTAACGCACGGGCGATAAAAGTTTTGAGCGCGTCAAACTGAACGATGATTGAGGAGTTGGCTTCGGACATGTTGATTTGTAAAGAAGTGAGTTGAAAGCGGATGTAAAAAAATCGTCGAAGAGCAATCGCAAGGAGTCACGAATTGCCTAAGCGACGATCGCTAGTTGGTTTTGCCAGCATCGGTCCAGGCCGGTACGCGCCCAAGTTGCTCGGCTTCGTGCCAGGCGAAGTTAAGCTCTACCTTGATTCCGTTGATCGGTTCACGCATGAATAGTTGATATAAATTTGAGTTGTGTGCTTTGCGTTCACTAAACTCGATGCCATTTTTAGACAGGCGCTCGATAAACTCAGCGAGTCCATCACAGTTCAGGCACAAGTGGTCAATACGGCCCGAGCCCAAGGCACCCGCCGCAGAGTAGTCAATATCTTTCTGATCCGTCGGGGTTTGCAGATAGGTATCCTGGTGAGCCGAATGCCTGGCTTTGCCGATATGCAAGACGTCTTGCTCGCCGATATACAGCCAATACACCGGAAACCCAAACTCAGGGTGGAACCCATCGGTGAAACCCAAGTTTTTACAAAACCAGTCGCGCGTACCTTCGGGGTCGTGCGTGAGGATCAGTACGTGCTCTAAAAATCTTAAGCCCATTTTATGCTCTAGTTAAAAATCGTTTCTGGGGGAAGGCTCAGTGACGGTTACCGCTGTAGCGCGTCAAGGTAGTGTTGAACAACGTGTTTGGATAGTTTTTGGCGCTCACGCTCGACAATATATACCGTGGCGAGTTGCATCTGTGACAGATCTAGCTGCGAGCCTGAAATGATCTGTGTACCTTGCGTTAAAAGGCTTTTCTGCAGCGCCGCATCTTGTTGAGCTGCCAGCGCGCGTTGCTGTTTAGTTGCCTGGGTGGCTGCCTCGTGTAGTGCCTCTTGTTGTGAGTCGGATAGCGAGGCAAACCAAGTTTGATTACAGAGTAATAGCAGCACCCCAAAGACGTGGCCCGTTAAGCTTAAGTAAGGATGATGCTCATAAATTTTAAAGTTACTGTAGTTGGTGAGTGGGTTCTCTTGTGCTTGTACTTCACCCGTGCGAATGACGCGCATCAAGTCGCTGACGTCTGTTGTTACAGCTTCAAATCCCAAGGCGTTTAAAGACTCACGATAAATCGCACTATCAAGTGTCCGAATCTTTAAGCCTTGGCTGTCTGCAGGTTGACGAAGCGGACGGACGGAATTTGAAATATGCCTAAAGCCATTGTCCCAAAAGCCCAGTATTCGATAATTTGAATGCTGTTCGATTGGAATGCTTAATAATTCGCCCGCAGTGTGATCTAACGCTGACAAGGCGCGAGCACGGTCTGTCACCGTAAAGGGCAGGTCGAGAACAGCTAAATCGGGGGCGAGTGCCGTTAAGTAGCCCGATGCGGCATAACAAATTTGTCGTGCCCCGAGGTTGACGCTTTGAAATAATTTCCCAGCCGTTTCACCTTGTGCAGTGACGTCAAGAGTTGTTGCGACGGGCCCAAATAACTGGCTCGCTTCAAGCGATTGAGCAAGGTGCAGCAGTGAGGCACTTAAAATAGAGCCTGCCCCTTGATAGCCCGCCAGTTCAACGGTTGCATGTTTGGACAACACTTCAGGCGCCTTGGATATTAGAATCCTTGATGATTTTTTGCCACCGCTCGTAATCAGTACGCATAATTGTTATCAGTTGGTCAGGCGTGCGCGGCCAGGGATCCAAACCCGCCCGCAGCATTTTTTCTTGTATGGCCTGATCATTGACAACAGTGGCCGTGGCCTGGCGTAAGTCGTTTAAGGCGCCAGTGGGCACGCCTTTTTGCGCGAACAACGCAATCCATGAAGAGTAATCGTAATTTTTAATACCTTGCTCGATCAAGGTCGGTATCTTGGGGTACTGCGGGTGCCGCTCGGTACCGCAATAACCGATGAGGCGAATACGCCTTTCTGCCAAAAAAGGCTTTGCCAAGGACAGCGCCATCGGCATGACTTGTACCTCGTTTGAAGCCACAGCCAAGGTTGCTTGACTAGCACCACGGTACGGCACATGAATCAATTTCACCCCAGCGTAAGCATTGAACATCTCGCCCGCCAGATGTTGGGGACTGCCGATTCCTCCTGAGGCGTAATGGATACGGTCGGGTTCTTTGCGCGCCAGTTCAAGCAGTTCTTCGATGTTTTGGATGGATGACTGAGCGGGTACCGCAAAAAAAGTTGGAATGTTGGCGATGCCCGCGATGGGTTCAAACTCGGTGAGCGTGTCGACTTTGACGTTTTGAGGTTGCAAGTGAGGCAAAATCGTCAAAATACTGTTGTTGAGTGCCGCGAGCGTTTGGCCGTCAGGCTTGGCTCGCGCCAGGCGATCAAGGCCAACGATGCCACCCGCACCGGTCATGTTTTCGACCACAAAACTCACGCCCATTTGAGCAGAGAGGGCGTTGGTGACATAACGCACGGCGATATCCGAGGCACTGCCGGCCTGCAAGGGAAGCCCTACGGTGATTGGGTTACCAAAGGCATGTTTTTGGGCCTTGGCTAAGCCGGGCAAAATCGCCACCCCGCTAACGGCAAGACAAGTCTTAAGAAATTTTCTTTTAATCATGAGGTTTTTGGTTACCCGTGTTGGGGTCAAAAGGTTTAACCTTGATGATTAGAATTTACTCTGTTTTTTTAGTCCAAAGGGTTGCAAATGACGGCAAATGCCTTGAATGTGTTGGGCACTGAGTTGATGGCTTGTTCTTATGATCCGCTCACTGGGTACTATCGCGACGGTTGCTGTAATACCGATATGCAGGATTTGGGCAGCCACGTCGTATGCACGAAGGTCACGCAAGAGTTTTTAGAGTTCTCGGCGAGCCGCGGTAACGATTTGTCGACGCCACGTCCTGAGTACCGCTTTGCCGGTTTGAAAGCGGGCGATCGTTGGTGTCTCTGTGCACTACGTTGGAAAGAAGCGTTACACGCGGGTGTTGCCCCGTTGGTGATTCTTGAAAGCACGCACGCTAAAGCGCTAGAGTTTGTCACGCTCGAGCAGTTGCAAGAGTACGCATTGCAAACTGAAAAGTGATGAGCGAACTGAATCGAACCCTTGTTGCCCAGTCTTAGATGATCACACGCTTGAGCAGAGCCCGGCTTGGCCGTTCAGTGCTCAAGCGAAATCCCCTCATGGGCGGCAATCAGCTCTAGAGCATGCTCAAAGAGGGCGCGAGCCTGACCGGATACCTCGGTTAAGTGTTCATGCAGCAGTTGATCGGCTGCGTTTTTATTGATGCACTCTTGGCTGTATTGCTCAAAGCTCGACAGTTGAGTGAGTAGTTCGGCCACGTGGCGCGGGCATTCGCACATGACGGCTGTTGAGATCTTTGCGACTCGTGCGAGCGTCTCATCCGAATATTTTTTTGGGGTGACCGGGCTGCCTGCGGGTGATTGGGTAGCACCGCGCAATGCTTGCTCGAGGCTAATGTTTCGTACCCATTGACTGAGCGCTAGATCTGACACCGAGTCTTTGTATACCGTCAGCCCGGCACGGCTAAGTTTTTGCTGATTGCTACTGGCGGCGTACACATACAGCACCAAAGTATGGGTAGCACCACTCGCTTGCACAAGCTCGATAATTTCTGAAACCGTGCTCTCTTGAATCGTGTTCAGGCGGATCAACAGCAAATCAGTTTGTGCGTGTTCGGCTGCGCTGCGCGCTGTGGCCAGATCGGAGAAAACCTGAGCACGCTCGCTATGCTCTGCAAAGAGTCCGAGCGTTTGCCGTGTTGAACCTAGGCGCTGCGCCAGGCCAGTACCGACGATCCATGCCCGTAACAAGGTGGCTTGCGTTGCCTCTTGGCTCAGGGCACCAGCGGACAGCCCTTGAGCATGCAGCAACTGCAACTGTGTGCTGTTTAGTGTCGCGATACGGCTGATGGCGTGCCCTTGTTCACTCAGTTGTTTGAACAAGGTCGCGCGCAGAACATCGTCTTGCCCATACAGACGGTGCTGGCCAGCCGTCTTTGTGGGTGCAAAGGCTCGGTAGCGGGTCTCCCAAATGCGTAGTGTAGTAACAGGCACATTCGCGAGTTTAGAGACTGCACCGATACGGTAAGAGGGGGCGGTGTCAAGAGAGGTCATGAGGATAAGTAAAAGTTTATTTGAATAGTATTTGAGTAGATTATATGGGATTTAATTATTAAATATTGTTAATAAACTACTAATATTTGCATTTATGTATAAAAATTTGATATAAACGTGTTAATTTCTACTCAGTTAAACAGATTGAGGTTTTACCATGTTGTCAAATAGAGCCTTAAGTGCCTTAAACGCTACTGTTTTTATTGCAGCAAAAGGGCATCAGCATCCACCCACCACCCGCGAGTTGTCCGCTGCTTTGGGCTTGTCGGTCTCCTCCTTACACGGCATGCTCAAACTGCTTGATGACCACGGCATCGTGCGTTCATTCAGAGGGGCAGAAAAGCGTTACGAAATCAAAGCCGATCCAACCACCATGACGGCTTGGGATGTTGTGCAGATTTTTGAAGATCCGCACCCCCCCGTTGCCCAAAATGCAAAAGAGAAAGAAACCGCTTCTTACGAATACGAAAACACCTACTGCGAACTGTTGAAAGATTTTTTGGCCTCGCAAACAATTAGTGACCAGATTGCGGGCATCGGTTCGGGCGCAGGCAGCCGTTCAGTTGCTTGGTCGTGAACCTATCGCTGACCGAGGCTGAGCGTTCACGGCTTATCGAGATGGCGTGGGAGGATCGCACGCCCCTCGAAATGATTCGCTTGCAGTACGGTATGACAGAAGCGGCCGTGATCGATTTTATGCGTAGCAACATGAAAAAAAGCTCGTTCAGGATGTGGAGAAAACGAATGAATGGACGGCTGACTAAGCACCTTGTGCTCAGAGGTATGTCAATTCAAAGCAACCATTACTCTTCGGATTTTGGCGCTAATAAACATAAAGTTGCGACGGCCTCTAAAACATTAGGAAAATACTCTGATGAGTGAAGATCTTCGATGCTGCGGCTCGGGTACTTGCATCATTAACCAAGAGGGGCTCTGCTGGTGTGGCCAGCAGTGGGATGGTGAAACAATGCGTCACCAACCGATCGTTGCGCCTCTAAAATCGACAAAGTGTGCTGAAGGTTTGGGTGCTAACGCATCAAGCGCTTTGAGCAAGCCTTCAACTGATTCAGCGACCGGTGTGCAGTGATCGGGCGTTGCAAACGGCTTAGACAACGCTGAGGCGACAGTCCCTGGTTGAAGTGCAGCGAGGATCGCCTGAGGATTTTTGCGCGCAAATTCGATCGCGGCTGTCTGTAAAAACATATTCACCGCCGCCTTGGAGGCACGGTAGCCATACCAGCCACCCTTCGAGTTATCACTAATACTACCGACTCGCGCAGACAGTTTTGCGTAAATCGTACGCTCGCGTGCTAGCAGCGGCAGAAAATACTTCAGTAAGAGCGCTGGGCCAACAGCGTTCACTTGAAAGCTACGAAGTAGTCGTGTTGCATCGAGCGCACCCAAATGCTTTTCAGGGCCGTGACCATCGATAGTCAGCGCACCCGTTGCGTCGACGATGAAGTGAAAAGGTCCAGACGGCGCGCATTGTCGTGTCGCTTCAGCCAAGCTCGCTTCGTCTGCCAAATCAAACCCAGGATTGTGGCGCCTTGAAACCTCAGCAACCAGTTCGCAGTTCGGATCTTGAGCGAGGGCCGTAAGAAAGCCAGCGCCAATCGTCCCGGTCGAGCCGATGACGAGTGCACGATAACTTGATCCCAAAGAGTCCATTACCACAGTCACGATTAACGATAAGATGGTGCGCAGAGTACAAGAGTTCCGTTGGAACCACTTGAATGTCCTTAGAGTGGTTGCAACCATGCACCGCGCTCAGCCGATCCGCTCAGCCTTGAAAAACGGTGTGGCAGCACATGCCCGGCGAAATTATTCGGCCTTGATGTCTGCTCGCTTAACGAGCGCGCCGTACATTGAGAGTTCGCGCTTGATGAGTTCTGCAAACTGAGCCGATGAATTACCCACCAAGTCATTGCCGCCTTTTGTCTGCAAAGCCTCAATCACTTCTGCGTCTTCAAGCGCCTGCTGAGTGCTTCGACTCAACCGTTCGATAAGGGCCGGGTCTGTGCCTGCTGGGGCGAATAGACCCACAAACTGCGTGATATCAAAATCCTTAAATCCAGCTTCTTGCATGGTAGGTATGTCGGGTAAAGAGCGCGCTCGTTTGGGGCCCGACACCGCAAAAGCTCTGAGGCGCTTGTCTTGAATTAAAGGCGATGCAGTTAGCACGGTGTCAAAGGTAAACGCCAGTTGACCGCCTAGCAGGTCGACCAAGGCAGGTGCGCTGCCCTTGTAGGGCACATGATTAAACTGGGCGCTGCTCAGCAGCGAAAACATTTCTCCGGCAAGGTGGCCTCCACCGCCAATTCCAGTTGAACCAAAACTGAGTTTGCCAGGTTGGGCTTTGCCTTGCTGCGTAATCTGGTCAAGCGAATTGAACGGCGATGATGACGGCACGACCAAGACGTATTGAAACGACAGTACCTGACTGATCGGCATCAAGTCCTTGATTGGATCGTAGGGCACTTTGGCATACAGAACCGGGTTAATCACGATCGGTCCGCTTGCAGCCATGAGAAGCGTATAGCCGTCGGCCGCTGCCCTCACGACTGCGTCTGTCCCGATCATGCCGTTTGCGCCACTGCGATTTTCGACCACTACCGGAACATTCAGGAGCACACTCATCTTTTTCGCGATGACGCGGCCTGTAATATCGGCATTACCACCCGCAGGATACGGCACCACCATTTTGATGGGGCGGCTTGGATAAGGTTGGATTTGCGCCTGGGCGGACGCCAGCCCCGTAGCGCCTAATGCAAGCGCTAACAGCCAAAACAAAGGTCGAAAATGGTGGAGGCGCATGGCGTAGATGTCAGGGGGAGGTGAGTTAGATTAAACTGCATCGCCAATTTAGCTCAATATTACCGCCGCAGCCCTACTTTATTCAAAGAACAACTATGCGTTTATTTCAAATACTCACCTGTCTGGTCGCCGCTGCAGGATGCTTGTTTGTTGGAGCCACCCCCGCTCAGACCGCCGAGTCGGTAAGCGGTTCAGTCGTGCCTGCGCAGGCCAGTGAGGCGACCGGTAGCGCCACCACAACTGTTGGGCAGTCAGTCGGCGTGCCGCGAGGCCCAACGCTAGCGCCGCCGGTGACTGCTGGGACGAAAGACCCAGCTGCCGCCATCAAGACTGCTGCGATCTTGTTGGCGGGCCAACAGCCCGTAACAGGTTTGCCGCCAGCGATTGCACAAAGTCCGCGTTGGGCCGCGTTCGCGAAAGAGGTGACTGCAAACTGGACGCGTTACAGCCAAAAAATCGCTGAGCCCATGTCGAGATGGTCCTTGGCCGAGCTACCTGCAATATCGGATACGGTGTTTTATCCGTTCTCTGGCCCAGACTTTGTGACCGTACATCTGTTGTTTCCAACAGCCCAACGCTATGTGATGATGGCCATGCAAAATGCCGAGCGGCCACTTGATTTAGCCAATATTGCCCCTGATCTGCTCGAGCCAAGCCTCGGCGTGCTGACTTCAGCTTGGCAACATTTTGGAGAAAATGGCTTTTACGTCACCGAATATCTCGAAAAATATTTATATTCGACTCGTGCCAATATCGGCGCGAGCACGTTCATTGTCAGTTTTTTAAGTTTGCAGGGCTTTGAAATTGAGCGTGTTGTCCCAATTCAGGTTGGCGCCGACGGGACGCT
Source organism: uncultured beta proteobacterium (assembly GCA_903932425.1). GTDB lineage: Bacteria > Pseudomonadota > Gammaproteobacteria > Burkholderiales > Burkholderiaceae_B > Zwartia. Next base: position 50,017 of record CAIZGG010000013.1, read on the forward strand.
ACAAGAGATGTCGCCAGACACTCCACGCTGGCGCTCGGTGCGGATTCAGGCGAGCAAGCAAGGCCGGCCCGTCATCATTGATTATCTGAAGATCGATCTGTCGAATGCTGGCCTTCAGGCCACGCCAGAAAACCTCACACTGATCGGCACCCTGACCACAAATCCGGTGTTGTTCAAGGCAGCTTCACATCTGCCACAAAACGTTGGCTTTAACGTGATCGCTAATCAAGTGCTCGCGCAGTCGCCATTGATCGTGCAAGATGAAACGGGTCTGAGTTACTCGACGCTGATCCGAGCTCACCAAGTTGCACTGTTTGGCAAATTCGTAGTCGCTCATCACGCCTTTACAAGTTATCACACTGACCTTGCAAAAGCCTTCGCCCAACGAGATGACATCAAGCCCTTAAATTTTAGGTTTGGCTATTTTAAAGATGGTAACTACGCACTCATGGTGGCTGCGCGCAAGTAGTTCTTAGCGGGGCTGAGGCGCAGCTGAAGTGTATTTGTTGACGAGCCTTCCCTTCATCCTCTTTTAAGCGAATCAGAACGTTGACATCTTCACCGTTCTGAACGTCGAGGTCTTACGCGCAGATTCAATAAATTGCAAGTATGCTAACGCTTTAATGTCGCGCGAGAAGAATATGAAACGTCGTGATTTTTTGCGTGCAAGTGCAGCGCCCTTGCTTACCGCGCTGCCTAGCGCAGTGTTTGCGCAGTCGCCGCCAGCATCAGCCTCATCCGCATGGGATGCCGGTCAAGTCAGGCACCTTTTACCTACGGCAAATCACTCAGAATTTCTGCTCAAAGTTTCTTTTGTATCGCCTCTGAGTGCGCCGCCCAGACTCACGGTGAACGGTGTGGCGGTCGAAGGTCGCATGACCGATACGCAAGGCGAGTTCTGGCAATTTCGTGCGACCGGTTTGGCAGCTGGGAAGACGTATCAGTTATCTTTGAAGGGCCCAGACGGTAAACAATTGTGTCAGCACTGGGATCTGGCGACCTTTCCAGAACCTGCCAGTAGCCCCGACCACTTGCGTCTGTTGTTGTTTACGTGTGCGGGTGGGCACGAGGCGATGAAATTTTTGCCTGCGACGACCAGACATCGTTTGCTCAAGCGCGCTTTGTCGTTTAAGCCTCACGCGGCCGTCGCAAACGGCGACCATGTTTACTGGGATTTACGGTCACCGCTTACCGCGAAAAATTCGGGTGGTTCAGAGCTGGCTAAATCGTTGATCGGCGGAACCTTTGAGCGCTCGAGTGCAGTGTTTGGAACCAATAACGAACAGTTGCTTAAAAAGGCGGCTGACCCGCAAATTGCACCTGTATACGGTACCGAGTTTCGCTCCACTCCGACATTCTTTATCCAGGATGATCACGACTATTGGGATAACGACGATGCGTTCGATACGGTCATCACGTTTCCGCCCGATTTTTTTATGCGACAGATGGCCCGCGTGACTCAATCGATGTACTACCCCGAGTTCTTGCCTGATATGACACGTCCAACAGGCTTGCCAGGAGCGGCGATGTTGGGGCGTGCGGATTCTGTGGCTGAAAGTTTCGGCACCCTGCGCTATGGCCGTTTGGCAGAGATGTTGTTGTATTCGGTGCGCCCCACCATGACGCTTGCAGGTCCTAGCGCTGTCTTTGTTGAAGATACTGTCGAGGGCTGGCTCAAGCAGCGCATGGCCGAGTCTGATGCGGCCCATGTGATCAATGCCCCGTCAAATCCGCATGGCTGGACGGCGGGCAAATGGGGTGAGTGGTACCCCGACGTATTGAGCAAAGAGGGCAAGCTCACCCTTGAGGTTAAAAAGCCATATTGGCAAGAAGGCTGGCTTAAGCAGCACGATCGTTTGCTTGAGGCGATGTCTGCCATGAAAGGCAAAATTCCATTGTCTGTGAGCGGCGATCTGCACGCGATTGCGTTGGGCAGCATTACACGTACCGGAACAGTCGATCTTTCAAAAAACCCAGTCGTGTCGGTGGTGACGGGGCCAGTTGGTACGCGCCCCTCAGGCTGGCCCTCGGGTATCCGCAAAATCGGTGCTCAGCCATCGCTGCATCTGAGCATGACTGAAGCGATTGCCCCAATCGAGCAGCATGGCTTTACGATTGCAGACTTTACGCATGACAAAGTGATTTTGAAGTTTTTTAAATGGGATTTGAATACTCAATCCGTTGAGGCGATTGACACCCTCGAACCCTTTCATACCGCAGAGCTAAGGAGACCCGCATGATACAAACACGCCACATTTTTCAGATCGTTTTAACAGTCCCTAATATTGTTGACCTAGGTCAGACTCCTGTGGGCGGTCGCAAGATTGCCAACGTGACGGGTGGTACGTTCGAGGGCGAGCGCATTCGCGGCACCGTTAAGGCAGCACCGGGTGGCGACTGGTTGTTGATGCGGCCAGATGATGTGCTGACCTTAGACGTGCGCCTCATCCTTGAAACGGACGATAACCAGCTGATTTACATGAGCTATCGCGGCTTGCGTCACGGCCCTAAAGATGTGATGGCCCGCCTGAACAAGGGCGAAAAAGTTGATCCGGCCGAGTATTACTTTCGCACCACACCGGTGCTTGAAACCGGCTCAGAAAAGTATAGCTGGCTTAACAAAATCATTTGTGTTGCAACGGGGCGCCGTGACGCTGCAGGGCCGGTGTATGACGTCTACGAGGTCTTATAGGCGTAGTTGGACTAGCAGCTGGGCGCCTTCGTTGCGCCCAGAGCGCTTAAAGAGTAACCTTTGAGGGCGCGTTTGAAGGTGTACCGGTACAAACTCAGACGCTACGATAAAAATAACATTGAGACACGACCTACGAGTTTGCCGCTTTGAAGGCTGGGCCCAATTTGGGCTGCCTTCCGATTGGATTCCTGTTGAGTAAATGGATTTGTCTGACTAACTAAAGAGATAACAATGAATTTTTTGTTCAGTGCTGAAGAAGAAAAACTGCGTTCAACCGTTCGTGAATTTTTGGCCGAGCACTTCACTGACGAAGTGCGTGCTGAAAACACGGCAGGTAAGCGTGGCGAAGGTTGGGGGCCCGCAATTCGTGCCTTTTTTGATACCGTCAATGAAAAGCGTTGGTTCGCCTGGAGCTGGCCGACTGAATTCGGCGGTGGTGGCGGTGATCGCACTGCGCAGTTTGTAATCGAAGAAGAGTTTTATCGGGCAACCGGTATCACTTTGGGCGGCGGTACAGGCGCGCCGGCGATTCTATCTGTTGGTACCGCTGCGCAAAAACAAGAATTTGTGCCGGGCGCCATCAAGCGTGAAATCATTTTTTGCCAGGGCTACAGCGAGCCTGGCTGTGGTACTGACTTGGCCGGTATTCGCTGCCGCGCAAAACGTGTCGGTGATAAATACATTATCACGGGACAAAAAATTTACACCACCAACGCTCAAAATGCGACGCACATCTATTTGATGTGCCGTACCGACCCTGATTCAGTACGTCACCGCGGCCTATCAATTTTGCTCGTGCCGATGGATATGCCCGGCTTAACCGTGCGTCCACTCTGGACCGTGCAAAACGACCCGCCCGCACCGTTCGGCACGACTTACGGCGAAGAACGCACCAACGAAGTATTTTTTGATGACGTCGAAGTGCCGGTGTCTTGCCTGTTGGGCGAAGAGGGCGGCGGCTGGGAAGTCGCACGGCGCGGTTTGAATCTGGATCGCGTAGGCGCGTGGCGCTATTTGATTTCTGTGATGCGTGATGAAGATATTGTGAACTGGCTGCACGGCGAGGGCGAGTTGCAAGAGTCATTGCGTCATGATCCTCAAGTGCGCGACAAAATCGCCGAGATGTGGACCGAAGCTGAAGTGTGTCGGTTGATGACTATGCGCAGCATCAGCATCGAGCAAAGTGGCGGAAAGTTCACCTATGAAGGTTCGGCCGAAAAAGTCTTTGCACCCGAGCACAGCGTGCGCACGACCGAAGCGATCAGTCAGATTTTGGGCCCGTTTGCGCAGTTGATGCAAGGCTCGCCCACCGCGATTGAAAAGGGCGTCTTTGCGCACAATATTTTGGGTGCCTACCAGTCAACGATCAACCACGGCAGCGTGCAGGTGATGCGCGATCAGGTGGCTCGTATTGGTTTGGGCATGCCGCGCGCTGCAAAATAAGAATAAAGGTAAAGAGAATCATGGATATATTGCTTGACGATCAAGAAGTACAAATCCGCGAAGCGGCTTCAGAGTTTTTGGCTGGTGAATGCACGTCTGCGCTGGTGCGTAAGATCGAAAATGATCCCCTCCAATACTCACCCGCGTTATGGGAAAAATTTGCCGAAAACGGCTGGCTGCAATTGTGTCTGTCGGATAAAAATGGCGGTCAAGAATTACCACTAACGTATTTAGCCTTGTTATTTGAGTTGGCTGGCTATCACATTGCTCCAATCCCCTTGCATGCGACCATGGTTCCGGCCATGATCCTTGATCGGCATGGCAATGCAGAGCAGCAGCAACTTCTGCAGCACGTGCTCAGTGGTGAGTTGATCTTGAGCCATGCCGTGACCGAAGCCAACGGTCGCTGGACACCTGAGTCGATTAAGCTCGAAGGCCGGGTTGAAGGCAATGGGCTGGTATTGAACGGCACCAAGACGTTCGTCGGAAGTTATCGTGCCTCGAAGCAATGCTTGGTTGTCTATCGCGAAGCGACAGCACCTCATCACTTGGGCGTTGTACTGGTGCCCACCGATGCAACGGGCTTAAGCAGCGATGCCTTGGTATCGATGGCAAAGGATGGCGAAGCAAACGTGCAATTCAACAACGTGCGTGTGCCCTTGAACGCGCGTATTGGTTCGCCTGAACAGGGCAACGCGATCGCACTTGAAGTCATGGATTTTTCGTCGGTGCTGTATGCCTCGATGATTGCGGGTGCGGGCCGCAGAACCCTTGACATGGCCGTGGCCCACGCTAAACAGCGCGAAGCTTTTGGTCAGCCGATCGGTGCGTTTCAAGCGATTCAGCATTTGTGCGCAAACATGGTCAATGCCATTGACGGCACGACGATGCTCGCTCGCGAAGCGCTGTGGCGGATGGATCAAAAGTTGCCGTACCGCGTGAACGTTGCGCAGGCAAAATCGTTTGGAAACGAGCAAGGCATGATGGTGGTGCGTTCAGCACAGCAAATTCACGGTGGTATGGGCTTCATCCGTGATTTTGACTTGAACCTTTGGTATCGCAGAGTGGGCTCCTGGAGTCTGCGTGGCGGTACGGCGGCAGAGCATCGTCGTACGATCGCTGCTGCGTTGTTAGATCAGCCGAACAAGGTTCGCATCGGTAATATCCCACAGGCTTAACGCCAGCAACATCAAGCATCAAATCATTCTTGTGCTTTAGCGATTAACTCGCTAAGGCACAAGAATTTTTTTTGCTTTTATTCGACGCCTTACCTTTGAGCGGATTGATATGGCTCAAGAATCACTCTTTACAAACGATTGTCGTGCTCATCATCGGGCGCATACTGGGCGTTGGTGGCCCGGTTTGGGTCACAGCAACCACAACGATACGTTTGTGAGGGTACTGAAATGAATGCGATTGCTAACCTGACGGGCTTGAAGACGACTGTGCCGAGCACGACCCGGCGGGTCAACGACTTAGCAACACGAACTTTTCACTGGTTGCTAGCCTTCTCCTTTTTAGGCGCCTATCTCACAGCAGACTTTGACGGTTTGCGTGGTGTGCATATCGCCCTCGGTTACACGATGCTTGGCCTCTTGGGGTTTCGTATCGTGTGGGGCCTCATTGGGCCAAAGCACGTTCGTTTTAAATTGCTGTTTGGAAAGTTCTCGGGCGTACGTGGGTGGTGGACTGCGACCCGGCAGGCGCCCAGCCTTTGGTCGATTGACTGGAAGCGGGGGCAGAATATGCTGATGGCATTTGCAGTGCTTAGCCTCTTAGTGCTGGTGTTGCCTTTGGTGGGCTCTGGCTATTTGGTGAATAACGAGTTCGGCGGAAAACTGCTCGAAAGCACACATGAGTTTTTTCTTAATGAAAGTTCAAGTCGAAGGTGGCTTTAAAACGACCCTCAGCGATATGGGCGATGACAAAGGCGTCGCCCTTGTATTTATGTTGGTTGCAGTCTGTTTAGCGGTTGGCGTGACTTATTTCACTGTTCGTGTGCAAGGTATTAATCGCGGCAAGCCAGGTTGGGTGCTCGGCACACTGCCTGTGATCGGCGCAATGACACTATTATCTTGGACCAACGTCAATTTTTCTAATTTTAATTGGGCAGACTGGCTGGTCGAAGCCATTGGGCTTGGGCAACTATATGTCTTATTTTCAATATACAAATTGCTGAACGCAGCTAAATCTGCACAAGGCTAACACCACCACCAAGAGTGCCAAGCGAAACTGAGCGACGATTAGCGGTCAACAGTACAAATATTCGCGATGGTAAGATGAACAGATGCCCCCTCACACCCCCGTTTTACTTCAAGCCGAAGGCCTTTCAAAGCGGGTTTCGCCTGAGCGCTGGCTATTTCGAAACTTAAATATATCTGTTGCGCCTGGCGAACAACTTGCGCTTCGGGGCGCGTCAGGTGTGGGCAAATCTACACTGTTAAACCTGATGGCCGGGCTCGATCTGCCTGACGAGGGGCGTGTGCTTCTAAAGGGCCAGAATCTTGCTGAGATGACTAAGGGTGAACAGCTGGCGTTGCGTCGCGCGACTTTTGGTTTTGTGTTTCAGGCGTTTCATTTAATGCCGCATCTCAATGCCTTACAAAATGTAATGGTGCCCTGTTTGTTGGCTGGCTTAGCCTTCGCGCAGGCCGAAGAGCGTGCTGAGCGTTTAATCGAAGCACTTGAGCTCATGGGTGTTGCACAATCCTTTCCCTCGGTGTTATCAGGCGGCGAACAGCAGCGCGTTGCACTTGCCCGAGCGCTCGTCCACCAGCCTGAAATTGTCTTGGCCGACGAGCCCACCGGTAATCTTGATCCTGAAACGGCTCAAAAGGCGCTTAACCTCCTTTGCAGTACCTGTCGCGAGCAAGGCGCTGCATTACTGATGGTGACGCATTCAGCTGAGTCAGCCGCAAGGCTGGATCGCACTTTTGTTTTAAACGGTTGATGCTGTTTTTTTGGCTTCTGACTTCGGCTTTTCGGGCGCAACCGGGCCGTTGGCTGGTCGCCGGGCTGACCGTTGCGCTAGGTATCGGTTTGGCCGTCGCCATTCACACGGTCAATCGTTCTGCCTTAAGTGAATTTGGTCGCGCACTCGACACTGTCAATGGCCAGGCTTCGGCGCAACTCGTTGCGACTTCGGGAGATTTTTCAGACGCGTTGCTTGATGGAGTGGTGTCCCGTCAAAAAGAGTTGGGCATACGTGCGGTGAGCCCTGTGCTCGAGCGCGCAGCGCAACCGGTGAGGGTACTTGGCTTGGATATTTTTCAAGCGGGCCGCGTCACCTCTGCTTTGCTTCCCGCCGTTTCTGAAGAGCAGCGTATGCGGGTCTTTGATCCGGATGCGATTTTTTTGTCAGCAACGGCATTAAAAGAGTTGGGCGTTATCGTGGGTGATGACCTGAACCTTTCGTTTGGGGGTATCAGGCAAACGTTTAAGGTCGCAGGCCTAGTGCCGGGTGTCTCAGGGCAGAGCCTCGCCGTGATGGATTTGGGTGTCGCACAATGGCGTCTGGGAGGGCTTGGTCAACTCAGTCGCTTAGACATTCAATTGGAAGATGGCGCAAGCGTAAACCAATTGGTAGTAGCACTTAAAAATTTAAACTTGGGGCTGACTTTGGTCACTGCGGATGACCGTGACCGCAGGATGTCGAATTTATCCCGCGCCTATCGCGTAAATTTAAGCGTACTCGCCTTGGTCGCTTTATTCACCGGCGCATTTCTGGTGTTTACGACGATTAGTTTTTCTGTGCTGCGTCAGCAGTCTGAACTCGCGCTCTTGAGCGTACTAGGTGCAGGGCGCACGTGGTTGTTTGGTTTAGTGTTGACGCAAGCCCTGGTGGTTGCCGCTGTGGGCGGTTTACTTGGTATTGGTTTGGGATTGGGCGTTGCCTCAGTCTTATTGCGTGTGATGGGTGGCGATCTCGGGGCTGGGTATTTTTCAACAACCGTCCCGCCACTTGATATTGATGTGTCGCTGTTGTTTGGATTTTGGCTGCTGTCGTTATTCGTGGGCGCCGTAGCAGGATATTTTCCCGCGCGTGCGGCAACTGCTGGCTCGCCCGTGTCGCAGCTGCGCGCAGGCGCCACCGAGCGTATGCTCAAGCCAGTCTTGAACGCGCGGCTCGCTGTTGTGTTGGCGTTAAGCAGTTTGGTGTTGACGTTGATACCACCCATCGATGGTTTGCCCCTCGCGGCTTATCTGTCGATTGCCTTCTTATTATTTGCTGGGATCGCGTTGATGCCTTCGCTGGTGAAGCAGTTCTTTACATGGCTAGCTCACGTTATACCGAGCGAAGGTGCACGAGCCATTTCACCTTCACTGACCCTTGCACTATGGCGTCTTGCGCAAGCGCCAGCAAGCGCGGCAGGGCTGATCGCTGGCGTGGTGGCTGCGTTGGCCTTAACCGTTGCGATGGTGGTGATGGTCGCTAGTTTTCGCGACTCTGTCACGCAGTGGCTCGATAAAGTTTTGCCTGCCGATCTGTATGCGAGTTTGACCCGCTCTGATTTAAATAACGCCCCAGGGCAGGATCCTACCTCGTATTCAAGTGACGCCTCAGGGCAGGATCCCGCCTCGCTTCACAGACTTGCAGCCGTACCCGGGATTGCGCGTGTGGAATTTACGTTGCAACAGAAGCTTCTGTTTCGCCCCGAGCAACCCGAGGTCGTGTTGATCGCCCGGCCGGTCCCTAACAATCGTGCGGCCAAAGTGCTGCCTCTGACGGGTGATCTGTCTACTCAACCAATGGGTACAAAAGATTCGTTACCAGAGGTGTTCGTCTCAGAGGCGCTGTTGGATTTATACGGATGGAAGCCCGGTGAGACACATACCTTGCCTGTGAAGGCAAAAAGCGGCGAGTATCTCTCGGTATGGGTGGCGGGCGTATTTCGTGATTATGGTCGTCAGCATGGTTCGGTCGTCATGGATATCTCGGTGTATCAGGCGCTGACGCAAGATAGACGTCGCACAGATATTGCTCTGTGGCTCACGCCTGAAGCAAATTCAACAGAAGTTTTAGAGCGCGTACGCACACAGTTTGCGTCATTTAAGGCACTTGAGTTTCGAAGCTCCACTGATCTGCGAGCATTGTCGCTCACAATTTTTGACCGGAGTTTCGCGATGACCTATGCGTTAGAGGTCGCAGCATTGCTGGTCGCACTCTTTACGGTAGCCGCAGGGTTTGCCGGGCAGGCGCTCTTACGACAAAAAGAATTTGCACTCGTGCAGCAATTGGGTCAGTCTTCATCTCAGCTGACGCAATGGATTTCCTTTGAATCAGGCCTATTGCTTGCGCTCGCCGCCTGTTGGGGCACACTGCTCGGCTTGTTGATGAGCCAGGTACTCATCCATCGCGTCAATCCCCAGTCTTTTCACTGGACCATGGAGACAAGCCTGCCTACAGTCGCAATCGTTGTACTCATTCTTGTGACTGTATTGTTGGGGATGCTGGCCGCTGTGTGGGCAGCGAAAAGAAACTTGAATGCAAAGCAACTGGCTTTGTCATTGCGCGAGGACTGGTGATGCGACGTCGAGCTTGGCTTAAACGTATTCTGCTGTTAGCTTCAGTGCCTTCTTTACCGTTTTCAGCAGCTCAGGCTGACGGCGTTGCCGGCTCATTTTATCCAGAAGTTTTTCCAAGAAAACTAGTTTTCCCGCAGGATTTTGGTGCGCATCCAGAGTATCGGACCGAGTGGTGGTACATGACGGGATGGTTGAGTGAGGGTGCAGATAAGCTGGGCTTTCAAGTGACATTTTTTAGAAGTCGAACCCAGCATCCTGAGAGCAATCCAAGTCGGTTTGCACCGCGACAGCTACTGTTCGCTCATGCAGCCTTAGCTATACCGAGCATGGGCCAGTTGCTTCACGCTGAGTTGGCTGGCCGAGCGGGCTCGGCTGGTGCTTCATTTGGTTCAGCAGATACCGCGCTTGCACTGTCTGGCTGGAGCTTACGGCGTACCGAAAATGATCACTACAAGATTTTGATTTCTGCAGAGCAATTTACGCTTGAGCTCGATGCGTTGACTCCGCTTGCTCCGGTTTTACGAGGTGACGATGGGTTTTCTTTAAAAGGGCCGACCTCACAATTTGCAAGTTATTACTATAGCCGCCCGCAGTTGAATGTCTCAGCGAAAGTCACATTAAAAAAATCCTCAGATAGCCGCAGCAGAGCAGAACAGCCCTTGAGTCTCGCAGGGGCAGCGTGGTTTGATCACGAGTGGTCAAGTAGTTTGCTAATGGCGGGTGCTGTCGGTTGGGACTGGGTCGGGATCAATCTTTTAGATGGCGGTAGCCTGATGGCGTTTCGGATGCGTAACGCGGCAAACGCAACCCTGTTCACTGAATGGGACTGGCGCGATTCGAGCGGGCAGGTGACCGATAAGCGACAGGATGTGGGCTGGCAAGCAGTGGGGCAGTGGCGTTCACCACGGTCGCTCGTTACTTATCCCGAGGGCTTTCAGTTGCGAGTAGCGGGGCGTACATTAACCCTACGGCCTCTGATGGCAGATCAAGAAGTCAATGCGCAGGCCAGCACAGGCGGTTTTTATTACGAGGGCGCAGTCGAGTTGACAGAAGGCGGCAAGTTGCTTGGCAGGGGGTACTTAGAGCTCACCGGCTACGGGGCTCCTGTAGCGCTTTAGTGGTGGGTACCGCGTTGGTTCGCCTTGTGGAAGTTTGCCTCATGTTAACGGGCATCTCAGCGGTTCCCTTTGTAGACGTCCTACAAGTACACTGATTCCTTTCAAGCTGATTCAACATGCCAACAAAACTCAGCAGTCTCATCGGCTGGTTACGAGAATATCAAGTTGTCTCGCGGTACAGAAAGCAATGGTGTCTCGCCGCGCTATTTTTGATTTTAGCCGCGGCTGCAACACTCGCCGTGCCGCTTGCCTTTCGGGGGCTGGTCGACGCAGGGATCACCAGTGAGGCCAGCGACCTCAAATTTATCTACTTGTTAGTCTTAGCGATAGTCTTAGCTGTGGTGACGGCTAGTCGGTTTTATATGATGTCTTGGCTCGGAGAGCGTGTTGTCGCCGACATACGCCAGCGTGTCTTTAAAAACGTTTTGCGCCAAAGCCCAGTTTATTTTGAAACGCTACAGACCGGCGAGGTGTTGTCCAGGCTCACGAGCGATACGACGGTGATTCAAACCTTGGTGGGTTCAAGTATCTCAATCGCCTTGCGTAGCGCGCTGATGCTGGTTGGCGGTATGACGATGATGCTCGTGACAAGCGTCTGGCTCGCAAGCGTCATGATTGTGCTTTTGCTATTGATTGTGCTTCCGCTTTGGGCAATGGGGCGGCGCGTACGAAAAATGTCGCGTGCTAGCCAAGATAAGGTCGCCGATACAAGCGCGATGGCCGGAGAGGTTTTAAACGCAGTCACAACTGTGCAAGCGTTTGTGCGTGAAGCGTACGAGCAAAAGCGTTTCAACGCTGCCGTAGAAGCCGCTTTCAGCGAAGCAAAAAAGCGTATCACTGCTCGGTCATTACTGACCGCCCTGACGATTACGATGGCCTTTGCTGTGATTGTGTTTGTGTTGTGGATGGGTGCGCGACAGGTGATTGCAGGCGCGATGACAATTGGCGAACTGACTCAGTTTGTTCTGTACGCTGTGTTCATCGCAGGCTCGATCGGTGCCTTATCTGAAACCTTTGGGGATGTGCAGCGTGCCGCGGGGGCGATGGAACGCCTGGTAGAGCTGATGCAGGCCGCACCTGTTCAGATTGGCGCAGCCCAGCCTCAGCAGGCGATCTTTTTGGATGCTAAAGATGCGATCGTATTAAAAAACGTGACGTTTACGTATCCGTCGCGGCCTGACTTTTTGGCGATGAATCAGGTGTCGTTTGTTGTGCCTCGGGGCGCGCGCTATGCGTTGGTCGGTACCTCAGGCGCCGGTAAAAGCACACTGTTTTCGCTGTTGTTACGGTTTTATGCACCGAGCTCTGGGCAGATCGAAGTTTTTAGTCGAAATGCTAGCGAATGGACCTTGGATAACTTGCGCAATAGTATCGGGATCGTTTCGCAAGAGCCTGTGATTTTTGCGACGAGTGCACTAGAAAACATTCGTTACGGCAGACTCGATGCTAGCGATGAAGAAGTGATCGTCGCTGCGAAAACTGCATACGCACACGGGTTTATCTCAGCGCTACCCCAAGGGTACGATAGTTTTTTAGGAGAGCGTGGCGTACGCTTGTCTGGTGGGCAAAAACAACGAATTTCAATCGCCCGTGCCATCTTGAAAAACCCCCCAATTTTGTTGCTCGATGAAGCGACCAGCGCACTCGACGCAGAATCCGAGCGCGAAGTGCAATTAGCGCTTGATGCGGTGTTGCCCGGTAGAACCTCTCTGACGATTGCCCATCGCCTATCGACCGTGATGCGGGCCGATCAAATCATCGTACTGGAAGATGGCGCAGTGATTGAACAAGGCACGCATGAGACCTTGCTTGCGCAGGGCGGGCTGTACGCAAGACTGGCGAAACTTCAATTCACCTAATTGGCGTTTGAAAAATCTCAGGCCTTGTCCTAACCTTTAGCGAGGCGTCACATGAACAATACCAGCCTCGATTGCGCTCTCTCTTAAAACCTTGCATGAAAAATATAAGTTTTTTTCCGACACTCGCCTTCGTAGATATAGAAACGACCGGGGGCCATTACGAACGCGATCGTATTACTGAAATCGGTATCAAAACATTGAGCCATGGTCAGGAGAGTGTCTGGGAAAGTCTCATTAACCCCGAAACGTTTATCCCACTGAATATTCAAAGACTGACTGGAATCTCACCGCAGATGGTCGCAGGGCAGCCTACCTTTGAAGACCTGGCGCTGACCATCCAAAAAGAGCTCGAAGATAAGATTTTTGTTGCGCATAACGCACGCTTTGATTATGGCTTCATCAAAGCCTCTTTTAAGAGAGTCGGCATTGACTTTAGGCCCAAGGTTCTGTGCACCGTGAAGCTATCGCGGCTGCTGTTTCCTGAGCAACCGCGTCATAATCTAGACACTATCATCAATGCCCACGGCTTAAGTGTAAGCGCACGACATCGAGCCTTAGGGGATGCAGATTTGTTAGTGCAGTTCTGGCGCGTATGTGAACAGGCTGTTGGCCCCGAGCGTTTGCTCGCGGCATTAAACCAGTTAATTGGTTCAGCGAGTTTGCCGCCAAATATTGATCAAAGTGCGATTGATGCGATTCCGGACGCACCTGGGTGTTACATCATGTATGGTGAAAATAAGGCGCCTCTGTACATCGGTAAAAGTATTGCATTACGCACCCGTGTGCTTGGGCACTTTCAAGCTGCGCTAACAAGCCGAAAAGAAATGAAGCTCTCGCTACAGGTGCGTGAGGTGGATTGGATCGAGACGAGTGGCGAGTTAGGCGCACTGATCCTAGAAGCGAAACTTATCAAAGAACGTATGCCCAGCATGAATATCAAGCTGCGTCGTTCAAAGGATTTGTGTGCCTGGCGGTTGGCACATGATGCCGCTGGCGTTTTGCGGCCTTCTCTTGTGAGTCATCACGAGTTGATCCCCGGGCTTCAAGATAATCTCTATGGATTGTTTTACAGCAAACGAGAAGCGAATACTTATTTAGGCGCAGTCTCTAAAAAATATCGACTCTGCGCGGCTTTGCTAGGCTTAGAAAAAGTAGACGAAGGAAAATCTTGCTTTGCCTATCAGGTCAAGCAGTGCGCAGGCGCCTGCATCGGTGCCTCGTCACTTGAACTGCACAATCTACAAGTTCAAACTGCACTCAATTTTTATAAGGTGCAAGCGTGGCCTTATCAGGGTGCGATCGCGATCAAAGAGGG
>CAIZGG010000014.1 GCA_903932425.1 uncultured beta proteobacterium
ACGACTGCCAGATCATGGGTAATCAGCAACACCGCCATTCCCAACTCTTTTTGGATATCCGCCAGCAAAGCTAAGACTTGCGCCTTCACCGTCACATCAAGTGCTGTCGTGGGCTCGTCAGCGATCAACAATTCAGGTTCGGCCGCCAACGCAATCGCGATCATGATGCGCTGCTTTTGCCCGCCAGAGAACTGAAAGGGGTAATCATCGATTCGAACTTCAGGATCAGGGATACCAACGCGGCCTAACCATTGCACAGCGCGCGCGCGGGCTTGCGCCCCCCGTAACGCGGTATGGCGTTCGATAGGCTCGCGGATCTGCTCGCCAATTCGCATCACGGGGTTCAAACTTGTGCCTGGCTCTTGAAAGATCATGCCAGCACGTGCGCCCCGCACCGAACGCATCTCTGCCTCAGAAAGATGCGTTAAATCTGTGCCCTGCAGGTCGATTCGTCCGTTTACGACGCGCAAAGCCTCTGGCAGTAAACGCATCAGTGCCATCGCAGTCATACTTTTACCTGACCCCGACTCACCCACTAACGCAAACGTCTCACCGCGGTGGATCGTCAGGGCCAAGGCCTTAACGGCCAAACGGACTTGATCGTCTGTATCGATTGCGATGTCTAGGTCAGTGACAGTTAGCACGGAGGGTGCAGCAGGCGTGGGGACAATAGGCGAAATGGTTCTAATCGTTGTGCCATTGAGGCGCGACGCTACGCTTGCCGTGTCAAGCGACAAAGGTGTGGAGGGCGTCGTGACTGCGTCGGATGCAGTTGCGGCACCTGAGCTTGAACGCAGCGCTCGCGCGCCGAGTTTGAAGCGCTTGGGCCTGAAGGCCCTCGTTCGTGGATCAAAGGCGTCGCGCACTGCATCAGAAAACAAATTGGCCGACAGTACCAAGGTCAACATAAACAGAAAAGCAGTGAGCAAGTTCCACCAAATCATCGGATCGCGCGACATCTCAAGGCGGGCTTTCTCGATCATCGACCCAAAGGAGTTCATGCTGGGATCAACACCGATGCCTAAGTAAGATAAGACAGCTTCGTACAGCACTAAGCCAGAAAATTGCAGCACAACAGTAATCAACACGATGTGCATGACGTTGGGCAACAGGTGACGAGCCATGATGCGCACATGCGAGATCCCAAACGCGCGGGCGGCTTGCACATATTCAAGTTCGCGCAGCTTCAAGGCCTCGGCGCGTAGCAAGCGACATAAACCCGCCCAACCCGTTAAACCTAAAATCATGCAAAGTAAAAATAAACGTAAGTCTGCGCGCTGTGCCGAGGTTGGAAACAAACCGGGGTGCGCATCAATATAGACCTGCATCATCAAGACACAAGCACCGATTAACAACACCCCCGGAATCGACGTTAACGTTGTGTAGATGTACTGAATCACATCATCGATCCAACCCTTGAAGTAGCCCGCTGAAATCCCAAAAATCAAAGCTGGGGGTAGCATCGCAACCGTGGCCAAGCTACCAATCACCCAAGCGGTGCGTATACTTTTTAACGCCTGCCACAAAACGTCGTTACCCGTGCGATCGGTGCCTAGTACGTGATAACCAGAAGCCAAGCCAAATACCGCTCCGAAAACCAGACACAGCAAGGTCGTTGTGATCAAGATCGCTCGCCAGGGGATCTCGGTTTCGCCTCGCCAGACTTGATGTGCGAAAAGCACCCAAGCTCGCTCACGCGCAAACCTCGCGGCATGCTGAAGATCATCACGTTGGTGTGATCCAGCTTCATTGCCAATCTCAGAGATCTCTCGAGGGCCGCGTCCGGCAAAACCTAGCGTAAACACGATCAACGCGCAGGCCACTAACAAGCCTGCCAATAGCCCCGCGGCTAGACGTTTAGAAATATCCGCCACCCACTGCGCCTCTGGCGCCGTCAGGTGTTTACCGCCAAACCGCAAACGCGGGAAATCGCGGCGCGGTTCGCCCCCCTCTTGCAAGATCGACTCTTTTGTAAATTGCAGCCAGGCCAACGGCGCAGAGTAGGTTTTTTCAGGGCGCGCAAATGCTGTATCTTCAAGCAAGGCGTCGAGCACTGACATCACTTTAGGCGCATAAATCGGCGCAGCGACCTTGGTCGAAGAGGTCGAAGAGGCGGTAGAAGTCGATGAGGTCGAGGTGGTGGTAGAAGTCGAAGAGGTCGCAGGGGTCGCAGAAGTCGCAGCCGCCACAGGCGGCAAGCGCGGCTGATAGTGCAGCGAGTCAAGCAAACCAATCACAACAAACACCAACAGCACCACAGCCGAGCACATGGCCGGCGTGTTACGCGCGACTCTTGCCCACGTTGCCCGCAGCGCAGGCGAGCGCGACACATACCAAGCGTACGTCAACACTGCGAGCAACAGTGCAAAGAGCGCGAGATCTGTCCAGAGAAAAATGATTTTAGGCATGACGGCTACTCGAAGCGCACGCGCGGGTCAGCGAGCGTGTACGAGATATCAGCCATGATCAGGCCAACAATATAAAGAGACGCGCCCAAGAACACCATGGCACGCACGATTGAAAAATCTTGACCACTCAGTGCATCAAGGGTGTAGCTACCGAGACCTGGAATGCCAAAAAAAGATTCAGAGATCAAGCTACCCATAAACAATAAGGGCAGCGAAGCCACGGCGCCAGTCAAAATGGGCAACAGCGCGTTGCGTAAGACATGCTTAAACAGCACCACGCGCTCGCTTAAACCCTTTGCGCGAGCGGTGCGAACATAATCCTTGCCCACCTCTTCTAAAAACAAACTGCGCAAAAAACGTGCCTCAGAGCCCAAGCCAGCAATCACTGCCACGACAATAGGTAGCGCTAGAAACTTAAGCGTATCCCAGCCACCGGCGAAGCCCGAGTAAGGCACAAGTCTCAAAATTTTTGAAAACAACCATTGCCCAGCGATGATATAAAACAAGCTAGATATTGAAAGCATCACCACGCACAGCACCACACCCCAAAAATCGAGTGCGGTAGTTCTGAAAAAAACTAGTAGTAACGCAAACGCAATACTTAAGGCCAAGCCCAATACGAAGGTAGGAACCGCGAGCGCCAGACTTGGCCACATACGCGCTTTGATTTCACGACCAATGTCGCGCCCTTCGTCTGAAGCGCCAAAATCAAAGGTCAACAGCGGTACTGAACGTTGATAAAAAATCGTCTCAGTATATTTTTTGATGCCCTCTTGCTTAGCATTCAAAAATAGCGGTTTGTCATAGCCACGTTCAACTTTCCATTTTTCAACTGCATCTGCACTGACACGCTGTCCACCGATCGCCAGACGAGCCATATCATCAGGCGTATTGACTGCGAAAAATAAAATAAAAGTAAAGAGATTGACGCCCAATAAAATCAATAAGCCGTACAGCAAGCGGCGCACGATATAGCCGATCATTGCACCCTCTCTTTGGCGACATCACCAAAAGCAGTTTGCCGGTCTTGACGACTGACTGCGCGCCACGCCGGCCAGACGATGGCCGATAACAGCAAGGCAAATAAGATTAAAGGCCACCAGAGTGGCGGATTCCATTCAGCAATTTTTTTGGCACGCAAGGCAGGATCGATCTTCAGGTACTGCAAGGTGTTGCGTACCATCTGCGTAGGCTTAGCATTACCCACCCACTGCTGAAACGCGCCACCTGACTTAGGAAACAAACCAAACATCCACGGTGCATCGTCTTGCAAGATCTGAATCATCTGGGCGATCACCTGTTCTTTTTCAACACCATCGGGTAGATCACGCATTTTTTCAAACAATGCATCGTAGGTTGGGTTGACATAATTTGAAGCATTTTCACCCCCCTTCTCTGCCTTGATATTGGGGCCGTACAGTAAAAACAAAAAGTTTTCGGCATCAGGGTAATCTGCCACCCAACCCCACATATACATTTGCGCCACACCACGCGCCATCTTTTCTTGAAAGCGGTTGTAATCCGTGGCGCGCACATCAAATTGCACCCCCAGAAGCGCAAACTGACGCCGCATCCAGTCAAGCGTCGGGCTAGAGCCGCCGACGCCACTGGCCGAATCAAAATACAACACCAAAGGTTCGCCCGTTTTGGCGTCGCGCCCGTTTGGGTAGCCCGCTTCGGCTAACAACGCGCGCGCCTGATCCATCGATTTACGCACAGGCTTGCCATCTTTGACGTCATAGACCACACGATTGATGCCTTCGACCCCTGCCTGATACCCCAAGATACCGGGTGGTATCGGGCCCTGCGCCACTTGCGCCTGATCGTTTTGAAAAATTGCGACGTACTCTTCCCAGTTAAAAGCGATGCTTAGCGCTTGGCGTAACTTACGGTTACGTACTTGTTGCTCGGGCGTGTCGCCTAGGCCTACGACGGGGTCTTTCCAGTTAAACCCAAAGTACTGCATCTGCGCTTCAACGGTCGTGGGCAGCTGAATGCCATGCTCGGCATAGAGCGTCGCTTTTTCAGCTGAGTCGCCCGCGGCCACTAACATCGCTACCCCCGCATCGCCACGATCAACCTGTGGAATATCGTAATAGCCTTGCATGAACTTGCCCTGCAAAGGGATGCTTTCTTTTTCAATATTAAAAACAATCTTGTCGATGAACGGCGTGCGCTTGCCGCAATCGGCTAACAGCCCTGCCGCACGGTCTTGCGGCTCACCCTCGCAGGGATAAGGCTCACCACGAAAGTTAGGATTACGCACCAACACGTGACGACGATTTTGCAAAGACTCGGCCAGCATATAGGGCCCCGTACCAACGGGCCAATAGTTCAATGAGAGATTACGCTGAGCCATGCCAGGCTGGCTGTAAAAGCGGTCGGCCTCCCAAGGGATGGGGGCCACAAACGTCATCGCCAACCAGTACTTGAACTGTGGATACAAACCTTTGACACGGATACGCAAGGTGTGCTCATCAAGCGCCTCGACACCCGAGAAACCAGCCTCACGTAAATCAAGCCATGGCAAATCTCGAGCACCTGGCGGCAGATCTTTACGCAACGTAGTATCGATTTCTCGCAGCCGCTTACCGTACGCCTGCATCCCAACAATATGTTCAGCGAGCGTTGAAAAAATGGGTGAGGCAACGCGCGGGCTTGCTAAGCGACGAAGCGCGTAGACATAATCAAACGCTGTCAGCTCACGCGTGCCAGTTTGCTCGAAATCACCGATCACGAATTTGTCTTTCAGCGCCTGATCCTCAAGCGGCCAATAGCTGAAGCGACCATCCCTCTGTCGGGCAAAGACAGGATGCGGTTGGTACAAAATACCTGGGCGCAGTTTGATGTCGTAGATGCTTTCGGCAATATCTTTTGCTGGCGTGTCAGCGGGTAAAGGATTGCCCGCCTGATCGACAAAACTCGGCTCAGACACTGCAACGGCCGTGCGCGGCGTCAGCACATAAGGGCGCTTGAGATAGTGATAGCCATACAAGGGCTCGTAAATATTGTAGGTATAGGGCGTCTCGTCCGTTGAGTAGGACTTAGCCGGGTCTAAAAATTTAGGTGAGCGCTGCGTAAACGCCGTGTACAAGACATTTTGAGTTTCAGCCCCTGAGGCATAGGGGCTGTTGATTGGCGACTCGATACCTTGCGGCCCACAGGCAGTGAGCAGCGCCAAGGCTAGCAGGCCTAAAGCCAGCAGGGCCACACGCACTGGTTTGGCCACAGAATCGCTGCGCAGCGTTCCCAACGTCAACATTTTTTCTTTTGCCAGCAATCGAACCGCCACACCCAAGGGGCGACAGCGTGGGGCTCTGCCCATAAGCCAAGCTTCGCTTCCTTCGCCTTTTTTTCAAGTTCAATCAGCGAATGATCACGTAGATATTTTCCGCCCCCTTGCTGGTTGGCCCAGGCCATCCCGTATTGAACCTGCAGCCGATTCGCCGTGGTGTCGCCGACTGGAACATCGCAGACATCGCGCTCATAGCGATCTTTTTCGAAACAAATGAGCGTAAGCGTTTGACCGGCAACGTAGTCAGCGAGATGCTTGCGCGAGGCCTCGCCGTAGGGCTGGCCGGGGTGGGCACTGCCATGCGCGGTTTCTGGGGCATCGATACTGGCCAGTCGAATCCGATGCGTTTGTTGACCTACCAAAATATTTATGGTGTCACCGTCTGAGACCTGAATAATCTTGCCCGTCAGCGTAAAGTGACCAGAGCTTTGCGCCGAGCGAATCAGGCCAACATCCAATCCCAGACTCGCCACACTAAGAGCCGCAACAACAAGTAAAAAACCGGCTAGAGATTTCTGGGCACGAGTCATGGTGATTTTCAAAGAAAGATTGTTACAAATACTAACGTTTAAGGTTTAGAACCGTTGAGCTGTTTACGAAAAAAATCTCCTCACCTAGCTTACAGCCACTTAGCTTTGCGAAACCGATAATAAAGCGTGCCACAGATTGCCGCCATTAAGCCTACGATCACTAAATAACCGTATTTCCATTTGAGTTCAGGCATGTACTCAAAGTTCATTCCATAAATACCGGCGATCGCTGTGGGCACCGCCAAAATGGCTGCCCATGCCGCCAACTTGCGTGTCGTTTCAGTCTGCTTGGCCTGCTCAATCAGCATCCCAGCCTCGAAAGCAAAGGTTAAGCCATCACCCAGATTATCAAGCAAACGGTCGACTCTTGACACACGATCCGATAGCTCGCCAAACTGCACACGGGCTTGGGCATCAATCGGTGTCATCTCAATATGGGCAAGTCGACGGCACACCTCACCAAGCGGCGAAATCGCATTATGCATCTTATGAAAATCACGCCGCAGCTGGTACAGCCTTCTAACCTTGAGCTTTTCAAGGCCGCGCAAGAGCATGGTTTGCTCCATCGGCTCGACAGTCTTCTCAAACATATCGTTCGCAAGGTTGTACCGATCGATCAGTAAATCAAGCAACTCGGCAGCCACAAAATCACTGCCACGTGCCAGACGGTCAGGCATATTTTCAAGGCGACGGCGTAGTTCAGTGTGCGGGGCTAACGCGCCCCGCCGGATGGTTAACAGAAAATTAGGCCCAATTAACATCTGGGTTTCACCAAAGGTGGGGAGACCATCCGATGCCCTCACCTCAACGGTCATGGCGACAACTAGCACAACGCTGTCGTAATCCATCACCTTAGGCATCCGGTGTTTGGCTTGCAGGTCGTCAAGCACGTGCGGATCAAGCCCAAGCTGCAGGGCCACACGCACCAGCAACGCGTCATCGGGCTCTTTTAGGCCAAGCCACACCAACGCCTCGGGCTCGGCGATGGCTTGACCCAGTTCATCGATTTCAACGCTGCGCGGATTGCGGCCATTGAAATACGCGCGCGAAGCGATAATTTCAGACACAACGGCGGCGGCACCATTCGCTGCGGCGTTTGCTGTTTCAGCAGATTCGTCCATGATTAGCCTCTGAACCCCTTGCGCCTGGCCACACCAAGCGGTTGGGATGCAGCCATGATTTAATAGAAACCATATCAGACCACATCTCAGCTGAGTTTACCCATGCAAACTGACCTGCGCCAAGCTAGCGGCGCCACCGCAGCTTCGACCCCTAGCACGCCAATCAAGCCTCTCTATGTAGGCTGTGCCACCGGCTTTTCGGGCGACCGGACGGATGGTGCCGGACCGGTGGTCGACACCTTAATTGCGCTGGGCGGCGGGGTCTTGAACTTCGAAACACTGGCCGAACGCACGTTGGCCCTGGCGCAGGTTGAAAAACGTAAAAACCCAGCCATGGGCTATGAACCCTTGCTCGACGATCTCGTCGGACCGGTACTCAAGCGCTGCCTCGATCACAAGATTCAAATTGTGAGCAATTTTGGCGCAGCCAATCCACAGGCCTGCGCGCAGCGGATTTTTGCGTTGGCGCGTGCCCAAGGGTTGCGCACGCCTCGTATTGCGGTGGTGCACGGCGATGACCTGACGCAACCCGAACAATTAACCTTTTTACTGAAGCGCTTAGGAAGCGACATCGACCCCAAGCGCGTGGTCAGCGCCAACGCCTATCTGGGCGCCGGTGAAATTGCACAGGCGCTCAAAGACGGTGCCGACATTGTGGTGACGGGGCGCGTATCAGACCCCTCGCTGACCCTTGGGCCCGCGATCGCACATTTTGGTTGGTCAATGCAAGACTGGCACCTTATGGGCTGCGGCACGATGGCAGGCCATATGCTTGAGTGCGGCACGCAGGTGACCGGTGGCTATTACAGTGTACCGGGCCAAAAGTCAGTACCTGGCATGGATCGCATTGGATTTCCGATCGCAGAGATTCGGGCAGACGGTACGTTTTCGGTGTTTAAAGCGGCCAATACTGGCGGGCGCGTAGATGACCGCACGGGGCGCGAACAGATCTTGTACGAAGTTCATGACCCCGCCCGCTACCTCACCCCTGACGTTGTGGCAGACATCACACAAGCAACGGTCACACGCGAGGGCACTGATCGGATTCTGGTGCAAGGCGTCACCGGTCATCAGCGACCTGACGAACTCAAGGTAAACGTCTGCTACGACAACGGCTACTTCGCAGAAGCAGAAATCTCTTATGCAGGTTTCCAGGCCAAAGAGCGTGCAGCGCTTGCTGGCGAAACCATTCGCAAGCGCATCGGGC
>CAIZGG010000015.1 GCA_903932425.1 uncultured beta proteobacterium
ATCGCAGGTCTTTCAGTCGAGCACTTTCGTTCTGAGGCTTGACTGATAGAGTCAAAAGCCCCTCTAGCCAAGCTGGTGAGAGGGGCTTTTTGCTGAAGCTAGGCCGACACTCCAAGGCGACGGGGACGCAATCCCTCAGTGGGGTAGCCGGTAAGGATCTTGTCCATCGGCGTTCTAGCGCTCGGCGTAGGTAAGAGTCCGGTACTTCTTGTTAAAATCAGCGAATCTTCAAGATTTAAGCGGGCGTAAAGCTCGCTTTCACTTTTATAGGCTTCGCTGTGGCCCTTACTATTCTTCAGTCTTCGATCCAGTCTTTACCCTTGTTGGCGCGAGGTAAAGTGCGCGATATGTATGCGGTGGGCGATGATAAGTTGCTGATCGTCGCAACCGATCGAATCTCTGCTTTCGATGTGATTCTGGATGATCCAATCCCCGGAAAAGGGCAGGTTCTCAAAGAGCTGACAGACTTTTGGCTGGCCAAGTTAGCGCACGTGTTGCCCAATCACTCAACGGGCATCAACCCCGAAGACGTCGTGACCGCTGCTGAGCGCGAGCAGGTGGTTGGCCGCGCGGTTGTCGTTAAACGCTTAAAGCCCATTTTGGTTGAGGCCGTGGCGCGTGGGTATTTGATTGGTTCAGGCTGGAAAGACTATCAGGCCAGCGGCTCAGTCTGTGGCATCGTTTTGCCTGCCGGTCTTAAACAAGCCGGTAAGTTACCAACACCGATTTTTACGCCAGCTGCCAAGGCAGAGTTTGGCTTGCATGACGAAAACGTTGACTTTGATTATGTGATCAAAGAAATCGGCCTTGAAATGGCTGAACGTATTCGTGACGTGACCTTGCGCCTGTATTCTGAAGCGGCAACCTTTGCTGCCACCAAAGGCATCATGATTGCTGATACCAAGTTCGAGTTTGGGCTTGATGCACATGGCACCTTGCACCTGATGGACGAGGTGTTGACACCTGATTCGTCACGCTTTTGGCCCGCCGATGGCTATCGCGAAGGTATTAGCCCACCGTCCTTCGATAAGCAATTTGTGCGCGATTATCTTGAAACTCAACCGTGGGGCAAGACACCGCCCGCACCTAGATTACCCGCTGACGTGATCGCCAAAACTGCCGCTAAGTATCGCGAGGCGCTTGATCGCTTGGTGGCTTAAGTCTATAGCTTCACCACTGCGACTTCGTTTGTTGCGGATTTAACCTTTAACAGGGCTTTGATATGTCCTCTACTTCTAATGCTGCCAACGCCTCCAAAGCATCAACTGCTGTCGGTGGGGTGAGCGAATCCTCAGCCGCAGCCTCGCCAGTCGTTGGTGTTGTCATGGGCTCCTCAAGCGATTGGGAGGTGATGCAACATGCGGTCAATATGCTTAACGATTTTGGCATCGCCTGTGAAGCGCGTGTCGTGTCGGCACATCGGATGCCGCAGGACATGGCGGACTATGGCGCCGCTGCTGCAGGCCGTGGTTTGCGAGCCATTATTGCGGGCGCGGGCGGTGCGGCGCACTTGCCTGGCATGATGGCGGCGCTCACAGAGGTGCCTGTGTTCGGTGTTCCGGTGCCTTCAAAATACTTGCGCGGTGAAGATTCGTTGCTATCCATTGTGCAGATGCCTAAGGGTGTCCCGGTTGCGACCTTTGCGATCGGCGAGGCGGGCGCGGCAAACGCAGCGTTGCATGTGATTGCAAACCTGGCCACGACCGATCACGCGTTGCGCGAGCAATTACGTGCGTTTCGTGCACGTCAAACCGAAGCTGCGCGTGCGATGAAGGTGCCTCTGTGATCTTACCGGGTGAATGGCTAGGGCTGATGGGTGGAGGCCAGTTGGGTCGGATGTTTTGTCAGGCGGCGCAATCTTTGGGCTACCGCGTGGCAGTGCTTGATCCCGCGCCTGAGGGCCCAGCGGCCTCAGTCGCCGATTTGCACATTCAGGCTGAATACGATGACGAAGAAGGCTTGTTGCGCTTAACTCGCCAATGTCGTGCGGTGACAACTGAGTTTGAAAATGTCCCGGCGACCAGTTTAAAAATATTGGCGAAACGTTGTCGCGTCACCCCGGGTGCCCAGGCCGTTGAAATCGTACAAGATCGTATCGCTGAAAAAGCTTACATCGTCAGCCAAGGGGTGGCGGTCGCACCTTATGCGGCAGTCCGCTCAGCAGATGACTTGCACGCAGCCGATGCGCATTTATTTCCAGGTATTTTGAAAGTGGCCCGCCTGGGCTATGACGGTAAAGGCCAGGCGCGTGTACGCACGTGTGCTGAGGCGGTGGCGGCCTTCGAAGAGTTTGGTGGTGTGCCCTGTGTACTTGAGGCCATGCTTGATCTACAAGAAGAATTATCGGTTGTGATGGCGCGCGGCCTCGACGGTCAATGCAAGGTTTTTCCGGTTGCTTCAAACGTTCATGATCACGGCATTTTGGCGGTGTCCACAGTCGATATTGAACCCCCGGCGTCGGCTCAGCGTGCAACCGAAGCTGCGCTTGCGATTGCGAATGGGTTGCAGTATCAAGGCGTATTGTGCGTTGAATTTTTTATTTTGCGCGACGGTCAATTGCTGGTCAATGAAATCGCGCCGCGTCCACACAACAGCGGTCACTACACCATGAACGCGTGTGTGACCAGTCAGTTCGAACAGCAGGCACGTGTGATGGCGCGGTTGCCGTTAGGTAGTACGCAGCTGCTAGCACCAGTGGTGATGCTCAATATTTTGGGCGACGCCTGGTACACCGACGAGACCGATACCCAAACTGAGCCCGACTGGTCGGGTGTGTTGGCAGTACCTGGTGCGTCACTGCATTTGTATGGCAAACGCGAAGCGCGCCGTGGCCGCAAAATGGGTCATGTGAATTGCGTAGGCAACACCTTGGCTGAGGCGATCGCGTCAGCCAATCAGGTTGTGAAGGTGCTGCGCTTACCCGTCGCTGCCTGACGTGACAGAGCGTGATCAACCTGTGGTCGAAGCGAAAGCGCAGGCCAGTGCAGACGTAAATTCAAGTGCAGATGCGAGTGCGGGTTCAAGTGCTCAGGCAAGCGGTGGTGCAAGTGCCAGTGCTCATGAACTGGCCCGTGCGGTCGAAATCTTGGCGCAGCAGGGCCTGGTCGCCTTTCCAACAGAAACTGTTTACGGTTTAGGTGCCGACGCCGAAAGTGCCTTAGCGGTTGAACGCATCTATCAGGCAAAAGGCAGGCCTTCTAATCACCCCGTGATTGTGCACGTCACACCTGAGGCCGATTTGTTGTATTGGGCGGCTAGTGTGCCGTCTGAGGCGCAGTTGTTAATTGATGCTTTTTGGCCAGGTCCCCTTACTTTAATTTTGAAGCGTGCTGCGCATATTTCTTCCGTCGTTAGCGGTGGGCAAGACAGCATTGGTTTGCGCTGCCCGTCGCATCCAGTTGCTCAGGCCTTGTTGCGTGGGTTTGCTGCGACGCGTGCGTCAGGTCAGGGTGGTGTCGCAGCGCCTTCAGCGAACAAGTTTGGTCAGGTTTCACCGACCACTGCTGCGCACGTACGTAGTGAGTTTGCTGAGTTGGTATCGCAAGGCATGCTCGTGCTTGAGGGCGGCGCAAGTGACGTCGGGATCGAATCCACGATCGTTGACTTATCGCGCCTTGAGCAAGGCGTTGGCCCAGTGCTGCTGCGCCCGGGGCACATTACAGCCGCGCAACTTGCTGAAGTATTAAATCAAGAGGTCGCAGCACCTGACGCTCAGGCACCGCGTGTTTCGGGCGCGTTGAAGTCACATTACGCGCCGCACACGCCGTTGCGCTTGGTCGTTGCGTCCGAGTTGCAAAAGGCGGTGGTTACACAAACCGCCAAACTTGCTTCAGGGCAGCGGGTGGCCGTCGTGACGCATACTCCCCCAGGCATCACGCCTGCGTCGAATGAGCAACTTGCTTGGATCACGCTACCCAACGACCCTGCAGCCTACAGTCGCGCGCTGTATGCCACTCTGCGTGCGCTAGACCAGCAGGGATACAGCCAGTTGCTGTGGCAACAGCCCCCAGCAGGGCTTGAGTGGGCAGGGGTGCAAGACCGGCTCGGTCGGGCCGCAGCGGGTTTTGCTTGAGCGCCAAAGCTGTCATGAGATTCTGGCTGGGTTGAACTCATCAACGCAGTTTGCAAGGTCTTGACTCG
>CAIZGG010000016.1 GCA_903932425.1 uncultured beta proteobacterium
CCGAGATCCCGTTTACACCACGACTTACCTCATTGAGCGCAGCGATTCGACTCGGCTCATTTATCGTGAAGACCGGTCCGACGGCCGGCCCGAGGTGGCGCAGAAGGTGCCGGCTGGCTTTCGGTTGATGTAGTCCAGCGGGTTTTTGACCAGAGGCAGGCGCTGCTTCAATCTCTGCGGTGAGGCGCATCTTGAGGTTGTTGTGTGCAGGCACTGTTTGAGCGACGCGCGAATCGCCGCAGTGCAGGCAGCGCTCAAGCGAGGGCTGGCCTGTAGAGCGCTTGCGGTGGCTGTGTCGAGGCGCTTGGGTGGGGTCAGAGGCTAGCCAGCCTGGACAATACGGTTTCTTTGCCTAAGATTTCGAGTACGGCGTCTACGGCAGGGGTTTGCGCAGTGCCGGCCACCACCACACGCAGTGGGATTGCGAGTTGTGGCATTTTGAGCGTGTGGGTGGTCAGAATGGTTTTGATCAGCGCGCTGATCGCTTCACGCGTCCAGGGTAATTGCGCCGCCTGTGCGGCGAAATCGCGTAGAGCGTGACGCGCGGTTTCGGTTAGGTGCTGGGCAATTAAAGCGTCGGCAGCAGGGGTGAATGGGCCGCAAAATAGCATGGCGCCGTCGGCGAGTTGTTCTAGCGTTTCGGCTCGGTCTTTTAAGAGCCTGACGACGGCTGACAGGTCGACTTGAGTGGGCTCGCCCCCGCGGGCACGGATGCGTGGCGCGACGGCTTGTGCGAGGGTGGCGTCATCGCTGTGTTTGAGGTAGTGCGCAT
This sequence comes from uncultured beta proteobacterium, assembly GCA_903932425.1. Lineage (GTDB taxonomy): Bacteria > Pseudomonadota > Gammaproteobacteria > Burkholderiales > Burkholderiaceae_B > Zwartia. Next base: position 773 of record CAIZGG010000016.1, read on the forward strand.
TGACCCAATTCAGTTTTTTGGGATCCCATTGCGCCGCTGATTTTGACAGATGTTTTGGGTCGAACCATTCGATGAGTTGCGGACGTGAAAAGAGCTCGTCATTGCCATGGCTCCAGCCCAAACGCGCCAAATAGTTGATCATCGCCTCTGGCAGGTAGCCGTCGCGATCGTATTCCATGACGCTGACTGCGCCGTGGCGTTTTGATAATTTTTCACCATCGGGCCCAAGAATCATGGGGACGTGGCCATACTCGGGGACCGGAGCGCCCAGTGCGCGCAGAATCGTGATTTGTCGAGGTGTGTTGTTGACGTGATCGTCGCCACGCAATACGTGGGTGATGCGCATATCCCAGTCGTCAACCACGACGCAAAAATTATAGGTGGGCGTGCCATCGGGTCGCGCAATCACGAGATCATCGAGTTCGGTGTTTTCGAAGCTGATGGGGCCTTTGACAAGATCTACCCACGCCGTGACGCCCTCTTGGGGGCTTTTGAAACGGACCACGGGTTGACGGTCGGCGGGGGGCGTTGGCAGGCTCTTGCCGGGTGCGGGGCGCCAAGTCCCGTCATAGCGAGGTTTTTGGCCCGTTGAGCGTGCCAGTTCACGCATCGCCTCGACCTCTTCGTTTGAACTGTAGCAGTGGTAAGCCGTGCCAGCGGCTAGCATGCTCGCCACCACGGCACGATAGCGCTCCATGTGCTGCATTTGATAAAACGGACCTTCGTCTGGTGTTAGCCCAAGCCAAGCCATGCCATCAAGAATTGCCTGCACGGCTTCAGGGGTAGAGCGCTCAAGGTCGGTGTCTTCGATGCGCAAAATAAACGTGCCGCCATAATGACGGGCAAAGGCCCACGAAAATAACGCGGTGCGGGCGCCGCCCAAGTGAAGAAAACCGGTGGGCGAGGGCGCAAAGCGTGTACGTACAGGTGTGGAGGCAGAGGTCATGAGTGAGGCTGTCAAAAAAGAGTGAGGCGATCAAAAAATTAAAAGCATGGCTTGCAAAACAATGGAACTAAAAATAGACGACTCGGCGTTGACAGGCGAGCCACTGAGTGGCAACGCGGCAAGCGTCGCAGCAACCCAGTGGGTCGAACGCTAAACGTCTTCTGTGGCCTCGCCAAGAAAGAAACCGCAGCAACGTCAACCAAGAGCCGTCCGGGTGAACACTCAGATCAGTACGCTTTGTAAAAACCGTGAAATATCGGCTATTTCTTCAGGGCAAACAGAGTGAGGCATCGGGTAGGTGTGCCA
>CAIZGG010000017.1 GCA_903932425.1 uncultured beta proteobacterium
GATCACCAGGTGAGCGTGACTTGTAATGGCGCAACGGTTGCTCTTGGGCAGGGCTCAATTGTCTTGGGTGATCCGAGGTTAGCGGTGACGTGGTTAGCAAATGAATTAATCGACCATGGTCTGCTCTTACAAGCCGGAGATATTGTCATGACCGGTACCTGCGTGGTGCCAGTTCCGGTTAAGGTCGACGATGCTGTGACTGCCGATTTTGGCGTATTTGGCTCGGTGAGCGCGCAGTTCAAATGAAAAACTCGGCCTTTACTGATGCTGTGAAGGCCGAGCTATTTGTCTGCAGCGTATTGAACAACAAACACCCGAGCAAGCTAACAAGAGCGACGGCAGCAGTGTCTGAGCGATTGATCCTCTTTTAGAACGATGAGGATTTCTGTGCTCCATTCAATCATTTTGCCGCTGCGGGCGCGGCCTCTTCTTGTAGGTTGGGGCGTTCTTGAGCGCGAATATCCGCTGTTAAAACTTTACCCGAGTCGGCGACGGTAATTTTCTTCAAGGCACCGCCCTTGTCACCATTACGCAAAGGGCTGAAATTAACAGTGACCTTGTCACCTTTTTTAATGGCAGTGCGCGTCCAGCCACCGGCACGTACTAAATTGCCGGGGCTGGTCATCTCCATCAACCAAAGGGCAGGGGGTTCGCCTTCTTTGGTCACGCCGTAAATAAAGATGGCGACGTGTGGGTTGGTCCACTGCACTTCACGCACTTCACCAACAATCGTGACGCTCGTTGCGTGATCATACATGGTGGTTGAGTGATGGGCAAAGGCTGTAGCGGCGAGCATGGTAGTGGATACGGCAGCCAAGCAGGTGAGTACTTTTTTAAGAAGGTGGTTCATTTTATTTTCCTTAAGGTGTAACGCTGAATTTAAATGGGTGAGACTTAAATTCAGCTAAGAGCTCTGTTTATTTTGGAGGAACGCGATTGCCACCGACGTCGTGCTTAATCGGTACAAAAATATCGTTGCCGTATTTGTCTTTACCGGGTGCGTGATAGCCTTCCAAACAAACGCCTTCAACGATGTCGTACTTGCGTGCGCGCTGCCTAAAAAAGATCCGCGTTGTCTTCCAGGGTGCTGTCAATATTTTTGGTGCAATCACTTCGATTTCATCGTGCATCACATCTTTATCGACAAGGCGAATGCGTTCTGTAATTTTCATGTCACCATTGTTGGGGACGCCCGCGGCTTCACTGATCGCAAGCCACGCTTGAGGCAGCACGCCCACGGTACTGACAACCAACGTGTCGCCTTCCCAGTGTCCAATCGAATGGCCGTGAAAAGTCGGATCTGGATCCTCTGGGTGAGGGCGTCCATCGGTATAGATGCGACGCAAGCGATTACCGTCTGATTCACCGAGCATGGTCACGCGTCCAGGGGTGAACAGAATCTCCATGGCGTTGTGCGTGATCAACATCCAGGCCGGCATCGCTTCAGGCAGGCAATCCACAAAGAGTGGTGGTGGTCGTCCGGCTTTTTCTTCCGCGAGTTGAAATTTGATCAGTTCTGCCGCCTCAGGCTTCCAAGGCGGCTGATTGGTTTTAGCTTGCTTGTCTTGATCGGTAATATTGGGGTTCCAAACACCACTCCAGTCAGGTAGCTTCGCGATGTCTGCCCAATCTTTTGCGGTCGGGGGAGGATTGATGATGTCCTTGGGTTGCGCTGCTGCCGCAAAGCTCAACGCTGCAAGGGCCGCAACGGCTAGGTACCGCATTCGGTGGTTCATATTTGTCTCCAGTGAAACTGGTTGTTATTACTATGGTCAGAAGTTAAGGATAAAAAGCGAGCTAAAAAAACGATGTTTAAGTCGGTATCGTTGGCACGAGCGTAAAGCCGATCCATCGACCAAAGATGACAACCGTAATCCAGAATGTGAGTGAAAGTGCACCGGCCACGCGCGCAGCGGTCGGCGGCTGTGGCAACTGCCCCCATTTGTCGACTGACCGATAAATGCCATACTGAAAAATGAGCATATTCAGCCCTGCGAGCACCAAGAGCGCGAGCTTTGCCTGAAAATAAAAATTATTCGCGTAGGCGAGTGCATTCGAAATAAACAGGACAACCCCTGAGATAGCCGCGACGACAAACATCATCCACGTAATTGGCAGCGTTTGCTCGGCTACGCGTTTGACCGAACGCTCAATCGAGGACCAGCCTAGCAGGCGTAAGTCGACGAGCACGATCGAACCCAGCACAAGGGCAATTGCAATGACATGGGCTGATTCAATCCACGGAAACAAAGAGTCGTTTTCACGAATGGTGACTGCCAGCGTAGTGTCGTACAGCCATTTACATAGGTTATCAATACTCATCTGTCTCTTTTCTTTTATCTAATGACTCGCACGCGTAGTGAGTGGACGAACAGAAGACCTGTTTCTATCTTAGGTGTAGGTGTAAGCAATCCAGCGACCGGCGCAGATAATACCTAGCCAGCAGCCCATTGAGACCAAGGCTAGTGTGCGAGCTGTCATTTGGCGTGCCGCGCTTGATTCCCAAAACAATTCATCGTCGCCTAGCCGCTTATGCAGCACCATTGTGAGGATGACAACGCCGATTAAGAGCAGCATTTTGAGTTGAAAAACATCGTTGGCGAGTGACCGTGCGGGTTCGCCAACGATAAGCAGCGCGCCACTTAACAAAAGTATAGGCAGCGCCCACCATATGACTTTTACAAAGCGGCTAAAGATACTGGCAGTTGTTTGATCGGCGTTGCAAAGATTTAGCAACCGCAGATTGATCATGAGCGCAGAGATTAGCACTGCCGCGACGGCCAGGATATGAACGGTCTGGATAGCGGGCACGACCCACAGCGTCTGCTGGATGCCTTCACTGAGTGGTGTTTGCTCGAGCCAAACACAAAAATCTTCAAGAGGTTTTGTACGCATCAGAAAAGACTACTCAGTGGCATGGCCTCTGTCAATAGCGCCGTCAGTCGAACTCGCAATATCAGCTCATTTGAAATGCCTGCTCATGGAAAACCCTAGTATGCATAAACCAGCGAGCGCTGAGGGCAGCCACTGAGTGCGCGCTCGTCGCGCTCTCGCCGATCTAGTGTTGTCGCGAGTGAGTCGCTTTACGCCTAAAAAATTGTTGTATAAATGACTCGGGCGTCCGACCATACATAAAATCAAACGTAAGCTGACGCCTCAATCCATCATTGCCTCATTGAGCTCACCTATGCCTATTCTTCGCAGCCTACTGCTTGCTTGCACCATTTTTCTAGCGAGCTGCACAACCACCTACGAGCGTCCGCCCTTCAACTCGCCCTTGACGACCCTTGAATTGATGGAATGGGTACTTGATCCTGCAGCAGATGGTGTTTGGGGGGCCGTAGGCTGGATCAGTAATAGCGAAGGTGACAAAGAGTTCTTCCCCAAGACTCAAGAAGAGTGGGATGTGGTGCGTAATAGTGCCGCGACACTGATGGAGGCGGCGAATCTGCTGATGCTAGACAATCGAGCAGTTGATAAAAAGAACTGGATGCAGGCGGCGCGGCGTTTGAGTAAGAATGCTGAGATCGCTTTGGCAGCGGCTAAGGCCAAAGATGTGAAACTCGTTTTTGATATTGGCGCTGAGATCTATAACGCCTGTTCGTCGTGCCACTATCAGTACGCAAACTTTGACAAGAAGGCGCAAGCTTGGCCGAATTCGACTGTGTTTGCTGAGCGGTCAACGACTGTGCAGATTGCAATGCTAGAAGGCCTCAAAGCGAAGGGAGCGGGTAGCCTCCCTGCGCTTGACCATAAAGACCTTCAACTCATGTCTCAGGCGCTGAGCCGTTAGGCTTGTGCGCTGACCCGAGATTATGCGGTGCTCAATATCAGGTTAAACCTGCGGCCCCCAAGGTGCAGCAAGCAACAATTTGTTTTCTTGCGTTTGCAATAACGGGCGCAACTGTTTAGCAAAATTCATAAAGGCCTGGTCGCCGTAGACGCCGTCCCAAAATTTACGACGATCAGCGTCATCGTCGAATTTCCAGAGATGCACTAACTGATTGAGGGCGCCAATATCGCCGGTGAAGTAGCCGCATAACTTTGCGGGGTGCTTGGACAAAGCGGGCCAGCCTTCTGCCTTGTATAACGCGACCACTTCGCTCATTTTTCCGACTGTGACGGTGTAAGTGCGTAATTCGTATATCGCCATGTTGGTCTCCGATTGTTGATAGATTTAGGCTGCTACAGTTTTTGCGACTTGCGCACCGCGAACAAGCTTGCCTGGCAACTTACCCGTTGCTACGCCATCGCGATAGGTGACGACGCCCGACACAATCGTGGCGCGATAGCCTTCGGCAATTTGCCCTAAGCGACGACCGTTTGCTGGCAGGTCATGCACGATTTTTGGAGCGCGCAGTTTAAGGTTATCAAAATCGATGATGTTTACATCGCCCTTATAGCCTGGGCGCAGTAGACCCCGGTCATTCAAGCCAACCGTCGCTGCTGTGTCATGTGTTTGCCATTTCACAAGAGTTTCGAGAGGGATTTTTTCACCACGTGACCGGTCGCGTGCCCAGTGCGTGAGCAGATAGGTTGGAAAGCTCGCGTCGCAGATAAAGCCATAGTGAGCACCGCCATCGCTTAAGCCAGGCACGGTATCGCGATCAAGCAACATTTCGCGCAGCACTTCAAGATTTTGATCGGCATAGTTATATAAGGGGCGATACAAAATCGCTTTGCCTTCATTTTGAAGCAAGTAGTCGTAAGCATATTCAGTAGGGTTGACACCGGCACGCTGTGCCAAGCCGGCGATACTGTCTTCGGGCTTAGGTTCGTACTCTGGTGGGTCGCCCAAGGGGTACAGATTTTCGAAGTTCGCGACGCGACGCTTGTACATCGCTTCGGTGTGCTCTTCGGCCACGATTTTGGCGCGTAGCGCGGGGTCTTTAAGGCGCTCAAGTTTTTCAGCAAGCGGCAGGCTGGCCAACGCTTCGTATGAAGGCAATTGCGAAAACGGACAAATCGTCAGTGAAAAACTCAGCAATAGCGCCACAGGGCGTGCGCCGACTTGCGCTTTCATTTTTAGACCTGCGTCGGTCGCATCGTGCATGTGTTGCATGACGCGGCGCCAGCGTTGCGGCAAATGTTCATGCTGCAACAGTGTCAATGACAGCGGACGCCCCGAGGCTTCGACGATACGACGTAGCATTGCGAACTCATTATCGGTATCGTCAAAATCAGACACCAATTGCAAGACACCTTGGCCGATCGCGCCCAGGCCCTTTGCAATCGTTGTGAGTTCGCTTTCGGCAGCGCCTAAGGTTGGTGTGTGATGACCGTCGCTGCTTTTATGCAAGATCGTGCGTGAGGTTGTGAAGCCTAAGGCACCGGCTTGAACCGCCTCAGCAGCTAAGCGTGCCATCTCAAGGCTATCTGCTTCAGTTGCGACTTCACGCGCAGCACCCCGGTCACCCATCACATGGATACGCAGTGGCGCATGACCCACCTGTGTGGCAACGTCAGCATCGTATTGACGCGCCTCAAGCGCATCCAGATATTCAGGAAAAGTACGCCAGTTCCAGGGTAGACCTTCATCAAGTACCACGCCCGGAATATCCTCAACGCCTTCCATGAGTTTCATCATGACCTGGCGGTGTTCGGGATTACAGGGGGCAAAACCAATCCCGCAGTTTCCCATGACAACGGTCGTGACACCAAGTTGCGAGGAGGAGGCGAGCTGATTGCTCCAGGTCACTTGACCATCATAGTGGGTGTGAATGTCGACAAAGCCAGGTGTGACGAGCAAACCCTTGGCATCAATTTCTTCAGCTGCTGTGCCCGTGACGGTACCAACCTGTTCAATCAGGCCATTGACGATTTTGATATCGCCCAAGTAGGGAGTGTTGCCGGTGCCGTCAGCGATCAGGCCGTTGCGGATAATGAGTGATGAAGGTGTTGCCATTGTGATGTCTCGAGTGTTTGTGTTGATGCTGTTTTAACTGCTGTTCGAATAGTATAAGTTTTTGTTGATATGGGGCGATACGAAGGGTACGGGGCGATACTAAGGTAACTGCGCCATGATTTGGCCCACCGCAGCCGTCAATTTTTTTGCATAAGGCACATGTAAAAACTCATTCGGGCCATGGGCGTTGGATTTTGGTCCGAGCACACCACACACCATCATTTGCGCGGTCGGGAAACCTTGGCTCAGCAGGTTCATCAAGGGGATGGTACCGCCTTGGCCGATATACCCAACCGGCGCCTGAAAGTGTGCAAGGCTCGCTTGATTTAAGGCCTGTTCAAACCAGGGGGCGATTGCCGGCGCATTCCAACCGGTCGAGGCACCTTGTGATTCGAAGGTCACTTTAGCCTGATACGGCGCATTGTCTTCTAACAAGGTTTTGAGTTCTGCAACGGCTGCTGCCGCGTCAATCAGGGGCGGCAAGCGAAGACTGAGTTTGAAGGCCGTGTAGGGACGTAAGACATTACCAGCGTCTTGGAGGGACGGGAAGCCTTCGGCCCCGGTCACGCTGAGTGTGGGCATCCAGGTGCGACGCATCAAGGCTTCGACGGGGTCTAAGGTCGTAGGAATCGCGACTAAGCTTGAGCCGCCGCAGTCGTGATGCGCCCACGGAAAACGTTTGTAAATCTCGTCACCCAGAATGGCGGCTGTGGCCTGAGCTTGTGCGCGTCGCTCGGTCGGGATTTCGCAATGAAAGCTGCTTGGAAGCAGGCGTCCAGTTTCGCTATCTTCAAGACGGTCTAATACGTGGCGCATGATGCGAAAGCTAGAGGGCACCAGACCCGAGGCGTCGCCAGAGTGAACGCCCTCAGTTAGGATTTCAACTTTTAAGACGCCGGCAGCCATACCGCGCAAGCTAGTCGTTAGCCACAATTGGTCATAGTTGCCCGCGCCACTGTCTAAGCACATCACCAAACCGACATCGCCCAGACGTGGTTTGATGGCCTCGATATAAGGCAGCAAGTCAGGTGAGCCGCTTTCTTCGCAGGTTTCAATAATCCCTACGATGCGAGGATGTTCGATCTTTTGAGCTTTGAGAGCTTGAATCGCGGTAATTGCGGCATAGGTCGCGTAACCATCATCGGCGCTCCCGCGCCCGTAGAGTTTGCCGTCGATATATTTTGGTGTCCAAGGCCCTAAGCCAGCACGCCAGCCATCAAACTCGGGTTGCTTGTCCAAGTGGCCATACATCAGCACAGTTTGGCTGCTCGGCGTTTGTGGTCGCGTTGCGGCAACCTCAAAGAACAGGATGGGTGTACGACCAGGCAAGCGAATAATTTCTGCTTTTAGGCCTGCCACTTTTTGTTGGTCAACCCAGGTCGCAGCGCGTTGCAACACGGTTTCGAGATAACCGGCTTTCGCCCAATCGGCGTCAAAGGCCGGTGATTTAGCCGGGATCTCGATGTAGTCGCTGAGCTGTTTGACGAGATCGTCGTCCCACGCTCGGCTCACATTTGAAAGCATCTCTGCGGTGTCAAGCATTGGGACGGGTGCGTTCATTTTGTTTCCTTTACCTTAAGACGCCAAGCATGCAACAAAGGCTCGGTGTAACCACTTGGCTGCACGAGCCCTTTGAAGACTAAATCACGTGCCGCACGGTACGCAGACGATGCTTCAAAGTTGGGTGACATCGGTGTGTAGAGGGGATCGTTCGCATTTTGTTGATCCACCACTTTTGCCATGCGTTGCAAGGTTTCATTGACCTGCGCTTCGGTTGCAATCCCATGCAGCAGCCAGTTGGCGATATGTTGACTTGAAATTCTTAAGGTTGCGCGATCTTCCATCAAGCCGACATTGTGAATGTCAGGCACTTTCGAGCAGCCGACGCCCTGATCAATCCAGCGTACAACGTAACCCAAAATACCTTGAGCGTTGTTGTCGAGTTCTTGTTGAATATCGTTCGCCGACCACTTGGGATCAGTCGCGACAGGCACCTGCAAAATTTCGTTGAGCAAGCGATCAATTTCAACGTCGTTCGCTGTTTTTTCAAGACCCTGTTGAATCTCGGCAACTTTGACTTGATGGTAATGCAAGGCGTGCAAGGTTGCAGCAGTGGGCGAGGGCACCCAAGCCGTATTGGCACCAGCCTTTGGATGACCAATTTTTTGTTCGAGCATGGCGGCCATCAGGTCGGGCATCGCCCACATACCCTTGCCGATTTGAGCGCGACCGCGCAAGCCGCAGGCTAAACCTGTCAGCACATTGCTACGTTCATAGGCCGAGAGCCAGGCGCTTGATTTCATGTCGCCCTTGCGAAGCATTGGCCCAGCTTGCATAGCCGTATGCATCTCGTCGCCGGTGCGATCTAAAAAGCCAGTGTTGATGAATGCGACTCTGGCACGGGCTTCGTTGATGCAGGCTTTTAGGTTGGCGCTGGTGCGACGCTCTTCATCCATGATGCCGAGCTTGACAGTGTTGGCTGGCAAGCCCAAAAGCGCTTCAACGCGACTGAAGAGTTCGCTGGCGAAAGCAACTTCAGCGGGGCCGTGCATCTTTGGTTTAACGATATACACCGAACCTGTACGCGAGTTGCCATACAGGTGTTCTTTAGTGCGCTTGAGATCATGCAGTGCAATAGCGACTGTGACCACCGCATCAAGAATGCCTTCAAATATTTCATTACCTTGGCCATCAAGAATAGCCGGGTTGGTCATCAGGTGTCCGACATTGCGCAAGAACAATAGCGAACGACCATGTAGCGTCACCACGCCATCTTTAGCCTGCGTCGCGCCAATCCCGGCTTGGTATTTTCTGTCAGCGTTCAGGGTTCGGTTAAAGGTTTTACCGTTTTTGGTAACGCTTTCGACGAGCGTGCCCTTCAAAATGCCTAACCAGTTGCTATAGGCCAAGACTTTGTCGTCTGCGTCGACCACGGCGACAGAGTCTTCGAGGTCGAGAATCGTTGAAAGCGCCGACTCAATCACGATGTCATTGACGCCGGCCTGGTCGTCTTTGCCAATGCCTTTTGAGTTATCAATTTGGATATCAATGTGCAGA
>CAIZGG010000018.1 GCA_903932425.1 uncultured beta proteobacterium
CTGTGTTCTGTGTTCTGTGTTCTGTGTTCTGTGTTCTGTGTTCTGTGTTCTGTGTTCTGTGTTCTGTGTTCTGCGTTCTGCATTTCGGCTTTACATTTTGACGAGGACAGAGCCCCAGGTGAAGCCTCCACCAACGCCTTGCAGCAGCACTAGCTGACCGGGCTGTATTCGTCCGTCACGCCGCGCAACATCAAGTGCCAACGGGATACTTGCTGCCGACGTGTTGGCATGCTGATCAACCGTGACCACAACTTTTTCAAGGGCGATATCAAGTTTACGCGCCAGAAAGGTCAAAATGCGCAAATTCGCCTGATGCGGAATCAACCAATCAATCTGCGACAACTGCAGGCCGGCCTGAGCCACGACCTCGCGCGCAGAGCGATCAAGCACCGTCACCGCTTGCTTAAATACTGCCTGGCCGTCCATACGCAAAAACGGATCGCCCGTCACGGCACCGTAGGCAACATTACCTGCGGCCGATAAAATCCCCATCTGGCTACCATCAGCATGCAATTCGGCAGACAACACCCCAGGCTCGGGGCTTGCTTTCAGTACAACCGCCCCCGCCCCATCACCAAACAGTACACAGGTGCCGCGATCGTTCCAGTCAAGAATACTTGAAAACACTTCGGCACCGATTACTAAGGCACAGCGAGCACGACCCGCGCGAATAAAGGCTTCGGCCGTCGTGAGCGCGTAAACAAAACCACTACAAACAGCCTGCACATCAAAGGCGGCCGCACCCTTGTTACCCAAGTTGGCCTGCACCAAACAGGCCGTACTCGGAAACACAAAGTCTGGGGTCGAGGTGGCTAAGATAATCAGATCGACTTCACCCGCATCAATTTGGGCATCGGCCAACGCGCGCCGCGCCGCTTCAGTCGCAAGCGCGCTAGTCTTCACACCGCGCTCGGCAAGGTAGCGCTGACGAATCCCGGTGCGCTCAAATATCCACTGATCAGAGGTTTCGATGTTTCGCGTTGCAAGATCTGCCGCAAGCTCATCGTTGCTGACGCAACGCGGTGGCAAAAAGCTACCCGAACCTACGATTCGCGCATAGGGCATTGCCTGTGTCATGCGGGGTCTCCGGTGCCGATCGTTGCGGCGAGGGATTGGGTTTGCGTCAATTGCGCAATGGCTGCTGTCGTGCGGGTGAGCAATTGATTTGCCACTGAGGCTCGGGCGCAATCTAGCGCAAAACCGAAGGCGATCGCATCTGCCGAACCATGACTTTTAATCACAACACCACGCAGACCAAGCAACGCAGCACCGTTATAACGACGATTGTCTGCCTGAGCGCGGAACCGCTTGAGCACTGGCATCGCGACCAAGCCGAGCAACTTCGCACCGAAATGACGCGTGAACGCCTCACGCAGCATCTGCGACATCATGCGCACGACGCCTTCTGCTGTTTTAAGCGCAACGTTACCGACAAAGCCGTCGCACACAACAACGTCGACAGTACCTTTAAAGATATCGTCACCTTCGACATTGCCATAAAAATTTAATGAGCTTTGGCGAAGTAATTCGCCGGCCTGCTTCACGACGTCGTTGCCCTTAATCGCTTCTTCGCCAATATTAAGCAAGCCGATTGAAGGGTTAGGATTTTGCTTGCCGACTTGAGCAAACGCAGTACCCATAATGGCAAACTGCAGTAAATGCTGAGCCGAACAATCGACGTTGGCACCCAGATCAAGCATGATGGTCGTGCCACCGAGTTGGTTGGGTAAAACTGAGGCGATCGCCGGACGATCAATGCCATCCAGCGTTTTCAAAACGTATTTTGAAATCCCCATCCAGGCGCCTGTGTTGCCCGCCGAGACACAGGCATCTGCCTGATTGTCTTTCACAGTTTGTGCCGCCACGCGCATTGACGAGTCTTTTTTGCGCCGCAACGCGATTTCAACGGAATCATCCATGTGCACGACCTCTGTGGCCGCCACAATTGTCATGCGCTCAGGGGACACATCAGGATAATGCTTGGAGTGCTCAGCAACAGCTTGCCTGATTGGCTCAGAGAGCCCAACCAATAGCAGGTGAGTATCAGAAAAACGCTGAGCGAAAGCGAACGCAGCAGGGATCGTGACTGGAATACCCGAGTCACCACCCATGCAATCAATCGCGATACGAATCACGGCAGACACGTGAGGATGCAGCGGTGAGCGTAGGGGCGAGTAGCCCGTCAACCCGCTTTATTCGTCAGACTTGGTCTTGAGAATCTTACGGCCGCGATAAAACCCTGTTGGGCTAATGTGATGGCGCAGATGCTGCTCGCCAGTGTTAGGCTCGACCGCAGTTGATGGATTAACCAAAAAATCATGCGAACGGTGCATACCGCGCTTTGA
>CAIZGG010000019.1 GCA_903932425.1 uncultured beta proteobacterium
ATACGGCCGCCTGCGCGCACTTCGTCAAACAAGACTTCAGATTTGACTTCAAACTTAGAGATGACTTTGCCATCTTTCAGCGCTTCGCCGTCATAGGGGCGCAGTTCAATCACGTCGCCCATGTTCATGCTTGACACGTCGAGTTCGATCGGCAAGGCGCCAGCGTCTTCCATGGTGTTGTAGAAGATTGGGGCAATTTTGTTGCCCAGGCACACACCGCCAAAACGCTTGTTAGGCACGAAGGGGATGTCTTCGCCGGTAAACCACAGCACCGAGTTGGTTGCTGATTTGCGTGATGAACCTGTACCGACCACGTCACCAACGTAGGCCACCAAATGGCCTTTCTTTTTCAGATCATTGATGAAGTTGATTGGGCCAATTTTGCCTGCTTCTTGGGGCTCAATACCAGGGCGTGGGTTTTTGAGCATGGCTAAGGCATGCAAGGGAATATCAGGACGGCTCCAGGCGTCAGGCGCTGGCGACAAGTCGTCGGTGTTGGTTTCGCCGGTGACTTTAAAAATGGTCACAGTCAGGCTTTTTGGAACTTCAGGGCGGCTGGTAAACCACTCGCCATCGGCCCAGCTTTGCATCACAGCTTTCGCGTTCGCGTTACCTTTCAGTGCTTTTTCTTTAACGTCATGAAAAGCATCAAACATCAACAAGGTTTTTTTCAAACCTTCAGCAGCGACTTTGCCAACTTCAGCGTCGTCAAGCAGCTCAACCATGGGGCCGATGTTATAGCCACCCAGCATGGTGCCAAGCAATTCAGTTGCTTTGCTACGCGAGATCAAGCTGCACTTTTCAGAGCCCAGCGCGACCGCAGCTAAATAGGATGCTTTAACTTTTGCTGCGTCATCGACACCAGCGGGTACACGGTGCGTCATTAACTCGACCAGCGCGTCGCCTTCGCCGGCTGGCGGTGCTTTGAGCAGTTCAATCAAATCTGCCGTTTGTTGTGCGGTCAGAGGAAGGGGAGGAATACCAAGGGCTGCGCGTTCAGCAACGTGTTGGCGATAGGCTTCAAGCATGATGGCGCCTTTCAAAGGTTAAAAATATGAATCAAACGAAGAAAAAAATCTGACGAATTCGTCAGCCTTTTTGTGAATTTTTTGACTGAGAACCGATCACAAGATTGTAGTGGTAAGCGCGCCGCCGATCAAGTGTCTTATATCTTATATAAGACTCAATGTTTAGCAGCCAAGATCTGACTAATAATTATTTAGCGTCAGGGGGTGTTCAGGCGACTAAGGCCGCATATTCTGTATGCCGCTGGATGTAAACGGCAGCATAGCTGCAGCGGGGGATCACTTTCCACTGCTGCGCCTGTGCATAGTCGAGCGCATATTTAGTCAGTTGAGCAGCCAGGCCGCGACCACCCAAGGCGTCAGGCACACCCGTATGCGTGATGGTCATGAGGTGATTGTTTAGCGTGTAGTCAAGCACGCAGCGCTGTCCATCGAGTAATAAAAAAAAGCATTGCTTTGCGACATCGTGTTGGATAGCGGGCGTTGCAGCGGCGTTCATTTCGAGATTCCAATAATGAGTAGAGCCCAAAGGGTCAGCATCGCAATCATGCCGATAAAGCACCCACCCCAAAGCCCCACAATCGGCCACTTTACGTTGGTAGGGATATCTTGCGGGTCAACATGCTTCAGCAGTTGATTGGCGTTACCCGCAATCCAGGTTTTGGATGAGGGAAACGCGATCCGCAAAAAGTAATCCAGCACAATCGTCATTTTGATCGACAACGAGTACTGATTGAAGGTGCGTTGAGCCAGATAGGGGTGCTTGAAGAGTTCGTTTGCGTAACGAATTTTAAAAAGCATCAGGTAGGCGCCCGAAACAAAAAACACCATCGCGCAGGTGATAAAAACCGTGAAGGTAAAACTTAAGGCGACTGGCATATATTCAGACATCAGAACGACCCGCCGGGCACGCGTACCCAGCCTTCCATTAAGACCCGAGCGCTTCGGCTCATGATGGCTTTGGTGACAGTCCATTCGCCATTCACTTGTTTGGCTTGTGCGCCAACCCTCAAGGTGCCAGAAGGGTGGCCAAAGCGTACCGCCTCAAGATCACCGCCACCCGCGGCCAAGTTGACAAGCGTGCCCGGTATGGCCGCTGCTGTGCCAATCGCTACGGCAGCGGTGCCCATCATGGCGTGGTGGAGCTTGCCCATCGACATTGCGCGTACCAGCACGTTGGTGTCTTTGGCTGAAATGGCTTTGCCACTTGACGCAATGTAGTCTGCGGGTTTAGCAACAAAAGCCACTTTTGGGGTGTGCTGACGCGTGGCTGCTTCGTCGATATGCTTGATCAAGCCCATGCGCACTGCACCGTAAGCTCGAATGGTTTCAAACATTGCCAACGCTTTTGGGTCGCTGTTAATGTCGTCTTGCAGCTCTGTGCCCTTGTAACCAATATCGGCAGCATTCACAAAAATTGTCGGAATACCAGCGTTGATCATCGTTGCCTTGAAGGTGCCGACTCCTGGTACTTCTAGATCGTCTACCAAATTGCCGGTGGGGAACATCGCGCCGCCACCGTCATCTTCGTCTGCGGCGGGGTCCATAAATTCGAGCTGCACTTCTGCAGCCGGAAACGTCACGCCGTCCAGTTCAAAGTCGCCTGTTTCTTGCACAGCGCCATCGGTCATGGGTACGTGGGCAATAATCGTTTTGCCGATATTGGCTTGCCAGATTCGAATGGTTGCAATCCCATTTTGTGGGATACGTGCTGGGTCGACCAGACCGTTGCTAATGCCAAACGGCCCCACGGCAGACGTCAGGTTGCCGCAGTTCCCGCTCCAGTCGACAAAAGGCTTGTCGATCGATACTTGACCAAAAAGATAGTCAATGTCGTGATCGGGGCGAGTGCTTTTTGAAAGAATCACGGTTTTGCTAGTGCTAGAGGTTGCTGCGCCCATGCCATCTGTTTGTTTGCCATACGGGTCAGGGCTACCGATCACTCTGAGCAATAACGCATCACGCGCTGGGCCCGGCACTTGAGTCGCTTTGGGCATATCTTCTAGACGAAAAAAAACGCCTTTGCTGGTGCCGCCGCGTATATACGTGGCGGGTACTTTGATTTGAGGAGCGTGACTCATAGCGATTTCCTTCAACGTCTGTCTGTATCGTTTAACGCTGAGTAAGGCTCAGCGGCTCAAAGGTCTTAAAACTTGCTCGGGTGACTCAAGCGCTGATGCAGTTAGACAGCACTTGAAGTCGACTCGATACATTCTATAAAGATTAAACCTGGTTGGCGTCAGGCTGCAGCATTGGATTCAAGAAAATCTTGTGCAAAACGTTGTAGCACGCCGCCCGCTTCATAAATCGAGACTTCTTCGGCGGTATCTAGTCGGCATGTCACAGGAATCTCTAGGCGTTCGCCATTTTTACGATGAATCACAAGCGTGAGTGTCGCGAGCGGGGTGCGTGCGCCAAGGACGTCGTAGGTTTCAGTGCCATCTAAGCCAAGCGTTA
>CAIZGG010000020.1 GCA_903932425.1 uncultured beta proteobacterium
GCCATGCACCCGTGCCCAGCGGCAAGCCACGGGCAAGATCAAGTTGAATTTTTAGTAGCAGGCCACGCCGGCAGTACACCTCGCCCGTTGGCAAAGGTCGCCTCAGGCGGAGAACTCGCCCGCATTTCGCTGGCACTCTCGGTCATTGCCAGCCGTGCAGCCCGTGTGCCTACTCTGATCTTTGATGAGGTCGATAGCGGCATTGGTGGGGCAGTCGCTGAGGTCGTGGGTAATTTGCTACGCGAACTCGGCGCACGCCATCAAGTGCTTTGTGTGACACATTTGCCGCAAGTGGCTGCACGCGGTCAGCATCACTTTCAAGTTAGTAAGCACAATGTGAAAGGCAAAACGCAATCAAGTATTGCTTTGCTTCAAACACCAGAGCGCGTCGAAGAAGTTGCCCGCATGTTAGGTGGCATCAAAATCACCAGCACCACCCGCGAGCACGCCAAAGAGCTCTTGCAACCGTAAGCTTGTCATAGCCGCACCCTGAGCCCAGTCGAACACCTAGCAAGATAGTGCGTCAAAGACCGTCAAAGGCGAGTCGAAACTCTAACGCCCGGCTCCGTGGCAGGCAGTACAGACACCATAGAGCACCATCGCGTGGCTTTCTAAAATAAAACCATTGTCTCGCGCAACTTTGTGTTGTCGTTTTTCAATATCTGAGTCGGTAAATTCTGCGACCTTGCCGCAGTGTGTGCAAATCAGATGATCGTGGTGATCGCCATCATTCAGCTCAAATATTGCCTTACCACCATCGAACTGGCTACGGGCCAAAATGCCAGCCTGCTCAAACTGAGTCAAAACACGATAAACGGTGGCAAGACCAATGTCGATACTCTCGCCAATGAGCGCTCGATAAACGTCTTCGGCACTTAGGTGACGAGCTCCCGATTTACGAAAAATATCGAGTATTTTCAGACGCGGGAACGTCGCTTTTAAGCCCACGTTTTTAAGATCGTTCGGGTCGTTTTCGGTGTACATGGGCAATTCCTAGATTTAGCCCTCAATCTTGCTGCCTTTGTGACGAAATCGCCAAAAAAACTCGCCAGATCGTGTGAGAGGCCAACGTTTGACCGCGTAAACCTTTATGATAACGTTTTTGGCTGTTTATCTGATAGAGGTTCGCAGTGGTCAAGTTTCATACTTTCGCTTTGCACCTGCGCACTGGCTTGGCGCTCGCCCTGTTGGTGGTTGCCGCAGCTGGTTGTAGCTCAAACCGCTGGGGTTTTCCGTATAAAGTCAGCGTCCAACAAGGTAACTGGATCACCAAAGACCAAGTCAGCTTGCTTCGGCCAGGCATGACGCGCGAACAAGTCCGTTTTGCCCTGGGCACACCGATGCTCACAAGCGCCTTGCACAGCAACCGTTGGGACTACCCATACTTTTATCGTGCAGGTACCGGCAAGGTCGAAGAGCGCACGCTCACGATTTTCTTTAATGGCGCCCAACTCGAGAGCTGGCGCGGCGAAGATCAACCAGAGATGCAACCATTCCAAATTGCGCGCGAACAAGTACGCACCACCGGACTCGAAGACAAGCAAATTAAGCTGGATAACGAACGTCTCAATACCGATGGCGAAGGCGCCGTTCAGCCGATTCCTGGCGTCAACATCGACCAGATGCAGACAAACGGGCCACCGCTGAGCGATCCTCAGGCCTTGCCTGGCGCGCCTGAAGATGCGCCAGTACAGCTGCGCTAAGACAACGACTTTAGGTAAGCTCGACATGATGCGAATTGCAATTGCTGGTGCCAGTGGCCGCATGGGCCGTATGCTGATTGAGTCAGTTTCTCAGTCAACCGATCTAACGTTGGCTGTGGCGCTTGATATCGCGGGCTCACCTATGCTCGGGCAAGACGCCTGCGCCTTTCTAGGCAAACCAAGCGGCGTACTCATCACAGACCAACTGTCCGTGCTAAGTGGCGCCGACTGCTTGATCGATTTCACACGCCCCGAAGGCTCGCTCTTGCATTTGGCAGCGTGCGTACAGCACGGGGTCAATATGGTGATTGGCACCACGGGGTTTGACGATGCCGGCAAAGCCTCGATCGCTGAGGCTGCAACAAAAATTGGTGTGGTGTTTGCGCCGAACATGAGTGTTGGCGTCAATGCAACGCTTAAGTTACTAGACATGGCTGCGCGTATCCTGAACTCGGGCTACGACGTCGAAGTCTTTGAAGCGCACCATCATCACAAAGTTGACGCCCCCTCGGGCACAGCCCTCAAGATGGGCGAAACAGTTGCCCAGGCCTGGGGCAAACCATTGGATGACATCGCCACCTGGACACGTGAGGGCCATACCGGGCCACGCGAAGCTGGCACGATCGGATTTTCAGTGGTACGTGGTGGCGATATCGTTGGTGATCACACAGTGTATTTTTGCGGCATTGGTGAACGCATAGAAATTACGCATCGTTCAAGCAGTCGTGCAGGCTACGCTGAGGGCAGTTTACGTGCAGCGCGTTTTTTGAAAGACAAAAAAACAGGCTTGTTTGATATGCAAACCGTCTTAGGGCTCTAAAGTAAAAACCGTTAGGCTAGGTACGATGGCGGTCTCTTTTGAGCCGCTTAAACGATCACGGGTTCAATCTCTAGCGTCACACCAAAGCTTGTCTGCACGGCCTGACGAATCGTGTCGGCCAACGCCAGCAGTTCTGTCGCCTGAGCACCACCATAATTCACAAGTACCAATGCCTGTTGGGCGTGCACACCCACCGCCCCACTACGCATACCTTTAAAGCCGCATTGCTCAATCAACCAACCGGCAGCCAGTTTAAAGCTTCCGTCTTTTTGAGCGTACGCAACCAACTGCGGGAAGCGCACTTGCAGCGCCGCGTGTTGTGCCGCGGACACCACTGGATTTTTAAAAAAACTGCCAGCGTTGCCGAGTATGGCAGGGTCTGGTAGTTTGCGGCGGCGAACGGCGCAGACAGCGTCGAGGACGTCTTGCGCAGTCACGGCCTGTGAGGCGAGCGAGAGCTGCGGATGACGCGCCAGATCAGGGTAAGTCAGCACGGGCTGCCAAGCTTTAGCCAGAGCAAAGCGCACCGAGACGATCAACCACTCACCGCGCCTGGCGCGTTTAAAAATACTATCGCGGTAGCCAAAGCCGCACTCAGCGCGCGATAAGGTCACATACTTCTGTTCTGTGACCTGCCAGGCCGTCACGGACTCAATGCGCTGGCATAACTCGACACCGTAGGCACCAATGTTTTGTACTGGAGCTGCCCCGACCGTGCCAGGTATCAACCCAAGATTTTCGAGCCCCCACCAACCGTTCGCAGTGGCGGTCACCACCCAATCATGCCAGTTTTCACCAGCAGCCACATCGATCAGCCAGTGGTCGCCGGCGCTTTGGGCAAGCGTGATTCCTTTGAGCGCCACCCGCACGACTAAACTCGGTAGTGTGCTGGGCAACACTACATTACTGCCCGCGCCCAACACCAAACCCTGCGGTCCTTGTGCAAGCAACGGGCCTAATTCTGCCATCTGCGCAAGATCTTGCAGCACCACGACTTGTTTGGCATGACACGTCAGGCCTAAAGTATTGAACGCAGACAAGTCGCTTGCCTGCATCATCAACGAATGTTGCCCCGTTTGAGAGAATCGATTTGACATGGTGGGGTATATGTATGCTATAGTCGCTGACGTTGTGAATGATACAGCAGTACCCAAGCGGGAGTAGCTCAGTTGGTAGAGCGCAACCTTGCCAAGGTTGAGGTCGAGAGTTCGAGACTCTTCTCCCGCTCCAGATTTTTCTGGAACTAGGTAAATAGCAGTTTGCGGCAATCGCAACACACTGCACTGTACAAAGGCGATCGAGTTGAGTCCTTTGCCACACCCCTCAAAAAAATATCTCCCCAATTACCTAAAGCGTTTTTTCGGCCGGCGCGCCTTGCTGACGCTTGGTAGTATGTTCTTTTACTGCCTGAGTTGTGCAAGCGCACGCGCTGAGTGGGTTGAAATTGCCTCGAACGCGACTGTCAACAGAACACTGTATATCGACCCTGCAAGCAAAAAAAAATCACGAAAATTCATCACGATTTGGGCGATGTACGACGACGCTAAGCCCTTGCTGATCAACAACAAACCCTCATTGTCCTCGATTCACGAGTATCAGGTTGACTGCAATAATCAGACACAGCAATCCTTGCGCAGGACGTTCTACGAAGGCCCAAAGGGCACCGGCGTACAAGTGGGCAGTTCGATTGAGCCCGACTGGGTACCGATCGACCCAGGAACCGTCGCTCAGGCGATTTACAAGGTAACGTTGTCGCAGGCGCTAATACAGGCTGCTTGCGCGAAAGACTAGCGCGCTTGGTTAATCGAGCTTGGCCCCAGAGATTTTGACTACTTCGGCCCAGCGTTTAATTTCAGCGCTCACAAACGCACCAAAATCAGCACCTGTTAAATCTGGAAACTCGGCGCCATTTACGGCCCAGCCGTCTTTCACCAACGCATCCAATGGTAATTTTTTAAGCTCGGCCAGCATACGCGCCTGCGCCTCAGGCGGTGTGTCCTTGGGCGCCCAAAGGCCGTACCACGTCGTAACGTTGTAGTCAGCAAAGCCTAGTTCGGCTGCACACGGTACGTCGGGAATCGCAGGATTACGCACACTCCCGGCCACCATCAGGGCATTTAACCTGCCAGCCTTAATATGCTGCGCAGAAGAGCCTAAACCGTCAAACATCACATCGACATCACCAGCCAATAATCCCTGCAGAGCTGGGCCGGCGCCTTTGTACGGAATGTGTGTGATGTCGGTTTTAGACTGGATTTTGAACAGTTCAGCAGCCAGGTGATGCGAGGTACCGCTGCCAGCAGAGCCATAGTTTAGTTTGCCCGGATTTGCCTTGGCGGTTTCAAGAAAGCTCTTAAAGTCGCCAGGTATCTTTTTGGGGTTAGCCACTAACACTTGCGGCACACGCGCCACCATCGCAATAGGGATGAAATCTTTTTGGAGGTTGTAGTCGAGGTGTGGATACATCGAAGGCGCAATTGCGTGATGCACGGCGCCCATAAACCAGTTGTAGCCGTCGGGCGTCGCACGCGCGGCGAGTGTGGCGCCCAGATTACCTCCCGCGCCGCCACGGCTATCAATCACGACTTGCTTGCCCAACGATTTGGACATCACTGCAGAGATCGGCCGCGCAAACGCGTCAGTGCCGCCACCTGCTGGAAACGGCACAATGACAACAATCGCTCTTGAGGGCCAATCCGCTTGTGCCCAAGTCGGCAAGACCGACAGACCAAAAGACCCAATGCCTAGATGCAAAAATGCTCTGCGCTTGTTGCTTGTCATAGGTTGCCTCGGTATTTTTTTATGCTGAACTCGGCGCTGACACAGACGCCTGAGAAACGCAAATGTTTTTCTTAGAGCAAACGTTGTTTTGGTGAAACTTTTTACGCACTCAACACATACCAACTGAGCTTTACTTCACGACTTCAGTCGCCATTCAATAGCTAAGCTTTATTTTGTCGCAGAGTGTAATACAAATGCAATACAAGGTACATCCCCCCTTTTGTAGTATGATCGCCCTCCGGCAAGCTCAGCATTTATGGCGCAATGGCAGAGTGGTTATGTAGCGGATTGCAAATCCGTCAAGCTCGGTTCGATTCCGGGTTGCGCCTCCAGCATGCTGTATGCCCTGTCGACTCAAATTTATGACAACAACAGCGACACCTCTCCCTCAGTCTGCTCCCCCCACCTTTTTAACTGGGTTTTTAGGCATCAGGATTTTTTTAGCCTTTGCCTCGGGTTATTTTCTTTCTTATGCCCTGCGCGCAGTCAATGCCGCAATCGCCCCCCTGCTGGCCAGTGACCTGAATCTGTCCAATAGTGCGCTCGGGTGGTTCTCTTCAGCATATTTCTTGGCCTTTGGAGTGATGCAGATTCCGGTCGGCATCTGGCTCGACCGCTACGGAGCGCGTCGAACCGAGGCCGCACTGTTACTGGTTGCGGCACTTGGCTCACTCTTGATCGCACTGGGGCAATCCCTTTGGGTGCTGTTTTTAGGCCGCATCCTGATTGGCATCGGTGTCTCGGCTTGCTTAATGGCCTCGTATTCGTATTTCAGACGTTGTTACCGGCCCGAGCAGCAGGCGCGCCTAGTGATGTGCATGTTAGTGGCGGGCACGGGTGGGGCACTGATTGCTGCTCAACCGGCCCTATTACTTGCCGAGGCCTTGGGGTGGCGCCATGTATTTAGTTTAGCGAGCTTTGCACTGTTGGTGTCAGCAGGTTTGGTATTCTTTCTGACCGGCGACTATGACCGCCAAACAATTAGCCAAACGAGCACCACGGCTGATCCAGACAGCTTCTTGTCGTTATGCATGCACCCGATCATGCTGCGCGCAATCCCCCCCTGTATCCTGATCATTGGGGGCTTTGTTGCCTTACAAACCCTATGGGTCGGTCCGTGGCTGACGCAAGCGCTCAAGATGACGGCCGAGCAGGCCAGTCAGGTCTTACTCTATTTGAACGCAACCATCCTTGCCTCATATCTTGCGATGGGGATTCTTAGCCCCTGGCTCGTCAGGCAGGGGGCCTCGTTATTTAAGCAATCGTCGATCGCCCTGCTTTGGCTTACGCTGTGCTTTACTGCCATCCCTTTGTGGCAAACCGAATATTCTTGGCTGCTCTGGCCACTGCTTGCCCTGGCAGTGCCTGCAATGTTTTTACTGCAAACCCAAACAGCACTTGAGTTTCCCAGCCATGTCGCCGGCCGCGTCCTCACCACACTCAATCTGATGATTTTTGCCGGAACTTTTATTGTGCAATGGGGGCTCGGGGTGCTCACCGATTTATTTGTTGCGGGTGGTTTTGATCGCACGCAGGCACTCACTTATGCATTGCTTGCCTTTGCGGCAACGCAATGGTGTAGCCTTCTTTGGTTCTGGATGAAAACACCCCGTGGACCAATCCGTACTTGATGCCCAGATTCGCTGGCCCGATGTCCCTGCGGCATATGGGTGGCTATCACTCTCAGCGCGTGGCGAATGGCGCCTGCATCCGCTAGGCGATGCCCACTCAGGCGGCCTAGGTCAGGGCATCAGCAACGTACAGATTCTTAGCTTCATTGGTAGAAATTACGCCTGTGAGCCAAATGGTGAGTGGTTTTTTCAAAATGGCCCACAACGGGTGTATGTGCGTCTAGACGCTGCACCGTTCGTACTACGCGCGGATCCTACACTGGGCACGTTAGTCAGTCATAATGGGCAAACGGTTGAACACGTGACCCAGTGGTTGATGGATGACGACGGGCAACTTTATGCAAAAACCAACCTAGGCGCTGCCAGAATCGACGACCGCGACCTCGGGCTCTTAGCGTCTCAGTTGATCACCTCAGACTCACTTAACCTACTTGAGGCGCTTGAGCAAAGCGATCTTAGTCAAACCCCCGCCAGTGGGCTTCGCTTTAGTGATCCGACCAAAGTCTTTGCTGCCTTGGCGCAACCGGCCTCTTTTTTAATCGTTCAAAGCCAAGATTTGCCAGACATCCTACATTTCGTCGCAAATCCAACTAGCCCATCTACCCACTAAGCCTCTTTGCCCTTAAAATAGTGGCCTATGAGCCATCAATCCGAGTTTTATTTTCCAGCGCCGCGACAGCAAAAATTTTGCAGTCAATGTGGTGCGTTAAACATTCGCAAACTTCTTGAAGGCGACAATCGCGAACGAGATCTGTGCGATGCCTGCGGAGCCGTGCATTATCAAAACCCGCGCTTGGTCGTGGGTACTCTTCCCATCTTGGGGGACAAAATTTTATTGTGCCTGCGTGCGATCGAACCGCGCGCCAACACCTGGACCCTCCCTGCAGGGTTCATGGAGCTTGGCGAAGCGATGGATGAAGGCGCTGCACGAGAGACCCAAGAAGAGGCTGGCGTGCGCATCGAACTGGGTCAGCTCTACACGGTCATCAATATCCCGCATGTCGATCAGGTTCATGTGTACTTTCTAGCTAACGCGTTGGACCCCGAGCTTGATCCGGGTCCTGAAACGCTAGAAGCCCGCTGGTATGGGCTAGATGAAATCCCCTGGGATAACCTAGCCTTTAAATCTGTCTCGACGACGCTCAAGCATTATCTTCGCGAGCGTGCCACGGGTCACTTCGAAACGCATCATTACTCGCTAGGCCTCACCAAGCGTTAAGGGCTTGGGTCGATCGTGGGATCCTTGCAACTCACCTGGCTTGAAGCAGACTCACCGTTTCCGCCGGCCGCCGCCGCACTCACTGAGCCGGCTGGTCTGCTGGCAGCTGGTGGCGACTTATCCATCCCACGTTTGCGCTCAGCCTACACCCAAGGGATTTTCCCGTGGTTCTCACAAGACGAACCACCCTTATGGTGGTCGCCCGACCCGCGCATGGTACTTAAATGTGATGCACTTCATGTCTCTCACTCTTTACGCAAACGCCTGCGACAAATCGCCACAGCACAACGCGCCGACAACTTTGATGTCGTTGTGAAGGTCGACACCGACTTCGCTGCGGTCATGCGAGGCTGCGCCCGCGCTGCAACTGGGGGCCAGACTGGCACCTGGATTACAAAAGAAATGCAACTGGCCTATCTGGCATGGCATCTGGCGGGACAAGCGCACAGCATTGAAACGTGGATCAAGGGTCGCCTGGTGGGCGGACTCTATGGCGTCAGCATCGGAACGATGTTTTTTGGCGAATCAATGTTTAGTCAGGCAACCGATGCCTCAAAAATTGCGCTCGCACACCTTGTGTGGTTTTTACGGCGCCAACAAGTAGCCTGGATTGACTGCCAAATGCAAACGTCGCACCTGGCCAGCATGGGCGCGAGCCCGGTATCACGCGAACAATTTATTGCACATGTGCGACAACACACCGCTGCCCCTGATATTGTGTGGCAAACTGGATGGCTAGATCACGCGGGCGTTTCGCATGAGTCAAATTAAAGAACTACCGTTTGCTACTCTGCAGTTTTACGCGACGGCACCCTACCCCTGCAGTTATCTTCCTGAGCGCCAAGCACGCTCACAGGTCGCGGCACCTGGCCACCTCATCAACACCGACACGTACTCTCAATTAGTGGATGAGGGATTTCGGCGCAGCGGTTTATTTACCTATCGACCGCACTGCGACGACTGCCGGGCTTGCATTCCGGTCAGGGTTGACGTCAACGATTTTCAACCCAACCGCACGCAAAGACGCGCATTGAAACGCCACCAAGACCTGCGCCCCCTAGTCGCTAAGTTGGCATGGTCACAAGAGCACTACGCGCTTTACACACGTTACCAAGCCGCGCGGCACCCGGGTGGTGGCATGGATGAAGACAACCAAACGCAATACGGTCAGTTTTTATTGGCAAGCCGAGTCAACACTCGCTTAGTTGAGTTTCGCGATGAAGACGGCAAGTTATGCATGGTGTCGATCATTGACGTGCTTGAACAGGGCTTGTCGTCGGTGTACACCTTTTACGACCCCGCACTTGCGGGAAGCTTAGGGACTTACGGCATACTGTGGCAGGTTCAACAGTGCCGTCAACTCAATTTACAATGGCTGTACTTGGGTTACTGGATCGAACAGAGCCCCAAGATGGCTTATAAATCTAAGTACATGCCAACTCAGTATCGCTACCGAGGTGCTTGGCACGACACCCCTCCAGAGCCCGACGTGATGAGGTAGCTCGTTGCACTCTCGAGTAGCCTCTTTGTTACACCGTTATTATTGACACCTCTAAATTCTCATTCTGCTCATGTCCATTCTTTTTCATGCTTATCCGCTCGCGCGTCAGGCGCTTTTTACCCTAGATGCCGAAGCGGCCCACGAAGCCACGTTACATGCGCTGCAAAAGGCCTACGATTGCTCGCTGACGCGCGGCATGATGCACAGCCGAGTATCGGATCCCGGCTCGCTGATGGGCTTGCCATTGCTCAATCGTGTTGGGTTGGCTGCCGGACTCGATAAAAACGGGGCGCATATCGATGCAATGGGCAATTTGGGTTTTGGTTTTATCGAGGTCGGTACGGTAACCCCTCGGGCCCAACCCGGTAACCCGAAGCCACGCATGTTCCGAATTCCGCAAGCGCAAGCCTTAATCAATCGCTTGGGGTTCAACAATTTAGGACTTGATACATTTTTAGCAAATGTTGCTCGCAGCAACTGGCGCAGCAAGGGCGGGATCATCGGGCTGAACATCGGAAAAAATGCTGACACGCCAATCGAACAAGCGGCAAGTGACTATCTAATCGGCCTGGCAGGGGTGTACCCGCACGCTGATTACATCACCGTCAATATCTCTTCACCCAATACAAAAAATTTACGTGCACTTCAAGGTGAACACGAGCTCGATCAACTGCTATCCCAGCTACAACAACGCCGCCTTGAGCTCGCCGAGCAGCACGGGCGGCGCGTACCGTTGGCCGTGAAGATCGCACCCGATCTGAGCGAAGAACAAATCGATATCATTGCGCAAGTATTGCCACGGCACGGCATCGATGGCGTCATCGCCACCAACACCACACTCGAGCGAGCGGCTGTTCAAGGCATGAACTATGCTGACGAAGCAGGCGGCCTGTCGGGCGCCCCAGTACACGCACGGTCACTCGAAGTCATTGCAAGACTCCGGCAGCGCGTCGGGGCCGAGCTCGCAATTATCGGGGTGGGCGGGATTGTCTCGGGTCAGCACGCCGCTGAGAAAATAGCGGCTGGCGCTGATGCCGTGCAACTTTATACGGGGCTGATCTATCGGGGGCCAGCACTGGTCGGCGAATGCGTGAAAGCGATGGTTGCCGCACGCGGCTAATCTAATAGCCTTTGCCTGACGCGCACAAGGCGCACGACAAAAAATTTGCCCACAGGGGCTGCTGAAACTAGACCGCTTGTTACAAGAACAATCAGGACTAATTACAACACCCTAGTGGGCAAAATACTTTTAAACATCCACTTTATCGCGATCATTTGCGACAAAACGAACTTTGGCCGTG
Organism: uncultured beta proteobacterium; assembly: GCA_903932425.1. Classification (GTDB taxonomy): domain Bacteria; phylum Pseudomonadota; class Gammaproteobacteria; order Burkholderiales; family Burkholderiaceae_B; genus Zwartia. The sequence continues at coordinate 10,957 of CAIZGG010000020.1, forward strand.
AATGCTACTAAAACGGCCTCACAAACTTAAGCAGCTTTACGACCGCGAGTTGTTGCCTTTACTGTTTCAGCGGCATCACCAGCAGCTTTGAACGTCGCTGCAGCAGCTGCAGTCAGATTCTTTTCAGCGGTTTCTGCGGCTTGTTTGGCAGCTTTAGTCATTGCGTCGTATGCTGTTGTGGCTTGAGCCAAACCGCTTTTGATCATCGCAACGGCGCTTTCTGAACCAGCTGGCGCATGCTTGCTGAACTGTTCAATCGCGTCGTGCACATGCTTTTGACCTTCAGCGGCGTGAGTCTCACCAAGCTTGGCGAGGTCGGCCTGAACACCAGACACGATGTCATACACGTGCTTGCTGTAAGACATGGCTTTTTCAGCGGCTGGCTGAGCCAAATTTGACGACAAGGCAACAGCCTCTTGCGCGTCTTTGATACTGGCAACTTGCTGTGATTTTTGCGATACTTCGTCTAAGGTCGCTTTCATGACTTTCAGATTCAGGTCAACGAATTTTTCGAAACCAGTAAACATGCTGGTTTGAACGGCGACAAACGTGTCGATGGCAGCCTTTTGGCTGTTAAGAACTTGCTGGGGGATAGCTGACATAGTAGGCTCCTGGGGTTAGGATCAAAGCGTTTTGCAGCTTTTGTTGCACTGCACAAGTGTCATTGTAAAGCCACTTTTATCCATGTCAATCATTTTTTTGTTGCAACGCACCAAAAATACAACAAATTGATCGACTTTGCCGGGTTTGTCCCCTAGACTCACTACCCTTCACACAAGGAATCCGCACGATGGCTCATTTCAGCAAACTCTCGCGACCCACCTTCATGACGCGCCTGCTTTGCGCAGCGGTCGTTATAGGCGCTCAACTCGGGGCGGGCTCTCTGGCCCACGCGCAAGCGGTGCAAACAGCAGCCGAATTCCCAAACAAAGCGATCAAAATTATCGTGGGCTTTGCGCCAGGCGGCGGTTCAGACTTCATTGCGCGCATTGTTGCGCAACGGCTCACGGCCAAACTCGGGCAGACTGTCTATGTTGAAAACAGACCCGGAGCCGGTGGTAACTTGGGTGCCGAAATCGCTTTGCGCTCTGCGGGCGATGGCTATACGCTGTTTTTAGCCGCAACGAGCTACACCGTGAACGCCAATTTATACAAATTACCTTTTGACCCAGTCAAAGATATCACTGCGGTCGCTCGCCTGGCCAGCGGTCCCTTCGTGATTGCCACAAACCCTGGGACGCAAATCAAAACGTTAAAAGAACTTGTTGAACGTGCCAAAAAAGAACCCGGAAAACTAACATACGCGTCGTCGGGTAGCGGCAGTATTACCCACATAGCAACAGAATATTTTTTAAGCGTTGCCGGTGTCGAAGCACTGCACATCCCGTATAAAGGCACGTCACCAGCCTTAACAGACACGATCTCCGGAACTGTGCAGTTTATGTTTGGCACGGTGGCCTCAACGGTGCCTCATGTCAAATCAGGCAAACTGCAAGGCCTTGCCGTCACGACTAAAGACCGACTCGGCGCTTTGCCCGACTTGCCGACTGTGATCGAATCTGGCTACCCAGACTTTGATGTCGCAGTGTGGCATGGCTTGATTGGCCCCAAAGGCATACCAAAAGATATCGTTGATAAACTCAATAAAGCGGTGCTTGAGTCACTCAGCGACCCAGCGACGGCCGAGCAGTTAGCCACCGATGGCCTGACGCCAGCCAAAGACTCTCCTGAGGCCTTCGGCCAACTGATCGAGCTTGAGGTCAAGCGGTGGGGCGCGCTCGTTAAATCGCGCGGGATCACCCTAAAGTAACGCCAGTACAAGAACGGCTAACTGAAAAGGTTGGCTGGAATATGCTTAGGCGCCACTGGCTTCGTAGCCAAGCGCCTCTGAAATGCTGCCAGCCGTTGCAACCAACTGTGGGATCCAAGAGTCTTGCAAGCGCCCTGAAGGCGCCGAGATCGATAACCCTGCCACCAGTTTGCCTGTGTCATCATAAATACCGGCCGCGATACAACGGACTCCAAGCTCAAGTTCTTCGTTATCACGGGCATAGCCAAGCTGGCGTACTGACACTAATTCTTGCTCAAGTTTTTCTAACGTCGTGATGCTGTTTACGGTACTTGCTGCGAGCCCGGTGCGCGTAGCGTACGTACGCACTTGCCTGCCGTCGGCTGCAGAAAGAAACAACTTACCGTTTGACGTCAGATGCAAGGGAGCGCGTCCGCCAATGGCTCGCACCACCTGCATGCCTGAGCGCTCGCTCCAGGCTCGGTCGATATAGATAATTTCGTCGCCCTGCTGAACAGATAAGTTAACGGTTTGCCCGGTCAACCGATGTAACGCGTGCATGGCGTCATGGGCCGCCTCACGGACGTTTAAACGCCCCTTGACCAACGAGCCCAACTCAAGCAGGCGCATGCCGAGTTGGTACAAACCATTGTCCACTCGGTCAACATAGCGCCCTATGACCAAATCGCTCAAAATACGGTGTGCGGTAGAAGTATGCAGCCCAGTGGTTTTTGCTAAGTCTTTCAGCGCGACAGGGTCTGGCTGCGCCGCCAACGCGTCCAATAATTGCGTTGCACGCCCGAGCACCTGAATCGCCATATCCATGGAGCCAGATTGGGGCTGAGCAGGCGCTGAGGCCTCTGACGAAACGTTACGAAGCATGTTTAAGATAAAAAAACGAACGTGGTCACTACGAATTGTCGCAATGCAGCATGCATTTTATCCCATATCATGAAAGATATTGGCACTCTCACCGCTCAACACAAGTAATATCGAGCCCTCCAACAACAGACAACTACCGCCGGACTCCTCTGACATGCGCAGTGACCTTGAAATCGCTCAGGCCGCGAATAAACGCCCCATCCTTGAACTTGCGACCGACCGACTCAACATCCCCTCAGAACAACTTGAGCCTTATGGGCGCTTCAAAGCTAAGCTGTCGCTTGACTATATCAACACGCTAGCATCGCGGCCCAACGGCAAGTTAGTACTTGTCACAGCGATTTCGCCAACCCCGGCGGGCGAGGGGAAAACCACCACGACCGTTGGTTTGGGCGATGCCCTCAATCACATTGGCAAGCGCGCCATTATGTGCTTGCGCGAACCGTCTTTAGGACCTGTTTTTGGCATGAAGGGGGGAGCGGCTGGCGGCGGCATGGCACAAATAGTGCCGATGGAAGACATCAACTTACATTTCACGGGCGACTTTAATGCGATCGCTCTCGCCAATAACTTGCTAGCAGCACTCATCGACAATCATATCCATCACGGCAACAAGCTCGGCATCGATGTGCGGCGAGTGAGCTGGCGACGCGTAGTTGATTTGAATGACCGTGCCCTGCGTAACATCGTGGTGGGCTTAGGTGGCACTGCCAACGGGTTTCCGCGCGAAGATTATTTTGACATCGTCGTTGCTTCAGAAATCATGGCAATCTTTTGCCTTGTCAAAAATCTAAAAGATTTGAAAGAACGCCTGGGCAATATCGTCATCGGCTACTCGCTCACTGGCAAACCAATTTTGGCGCGTGATCTGCAAGCTCAGGGAGCAATGACAGCACTCTTAAAAGAGGCGCTCGCACCAAACCTCGTACAAACGCTTGAGAACAATCCAGCAATCGTGCACGGTGGCCCTTTCGCAAATATTGCCCATGGCTGCAACACTGTGCTTGCCACCGCCACCGCCTTAAAGTTGGCCGATTACGTTGTGACAGAAGCGGGCTTTGGCGCAGACTTGGGCGCTGAAAAATTCTTTGATATCAAATGCCGCAAAGCAGGACTGACGCCTTCAGCAGTCGTGTTAGTCGCGACTGTGCGAGCGCTGAAGTATCACGGCGGCGTTGAAGTCAAAGATGTCGGTGTAGAAAACCTTGACGCACTGCGCGCCGGGCTCGTAAACCTTGAACGCCACATCCACAATATCAAACACAATTTTGGTCTGCCTTGCGTGGTGGCCATCAACCATCGCACCGAAGACACCGCGGCTGAAATCGCCCTATTACAAGCCACGACTGCAGCGCTGGGCGTTGACGTGGTACTTGCCAAGCATTGGGCGCAGGGTGGCGCAGGTGCTGCCGATTTAGCACGGGCTGTCGTCAAACTCTGCGAGCAGCCGAATCACTTCAAGTTTTTATATCAAGACTCAGACTCGCTGTGGGACAAAGTGCAAGCCATTGCAACCAAAACCTACGGTGCGTCCAGCATTACCGCCGACGCAAAAGTGCGCGCGCAAATCGCACAGCTGCAAAGCGATGGGTATGGTGATTTACCGGTATGTATTGCGAAGACGCAATATTCGTTTTCGACTGATGCCAAATTGCGAGGCGCACCGAGCGGTCACGTCTTGACGATTCGCGAAGTCAGGCTTTCGGCTGGTGCGGGCTTTGTGGTGATGGTATGCGGTGACATCATGACGATGCCGGGGTTGCCTGCTGTGCCTGCGGCGAATGGGATTGATGTGAATGATGCCGGGCAGATTACTGGGTTGTCTTGATTTGTTGCTGGCGACTCTCTAAAAACAGAATCTCGCAACAAAAGATCACAGCTGTCGCGCCTTTTCTGGTGCTGGGCGGGTGGCTGTGGCCGGGTGTTTGAGGCGCCGAGGATTTTGCGGGATTGGCGGATGAAGGCGGCCCTTGTTTGAGCCAAGCGAGTTTGGGCCGCCGCCGCCAAGACAAAAAATCGGAGGGGAGTCTGCGAAGCAGACCGACTCGGTCAGCCGCCTAGAGGCCCCTGCCCGCCACCAGAAAAGTCAGGGCACAAAGCCCCCTCCAAAACTCAAGACAACCCAGTAATCTGCCCCGCATCATTCACATCAATCCCATTCGCCGCAGGCACAGCAGGAAGCCCCGGCATCGTCATGATGTCGCCACACACCATCACCACAAAGCCAGCAC
>CAIZGG010000021.1 GCA_903932425.1 uncultured beta proteobacterium
AGTTGGTCAAAGGCCTCAGTCGGAAACTTAGTTTGAGGATAGCCACTTCGTTGCGCAGGGTCAGGGTGATATGTTGGGCCGATTCGAAACAGCTCCCAAGCCTCTTTTTTAGTTCGAAATACGGGTTCAGTTTGAAAAATTTCTGGGTAACGTGCCCATGAGGCACGACCACGCTCAACGGCGTCGCTGACGTAGGTATCCCAACCTGCGCGCAAAAAATACATCTGCCAACCGGGGTGACCGTCGGGCCTTGTTTCGTAGGTGACGCCAGTCAGGCCGCCACCATGCCAAAGCAAAAGAGGCAGTTTAGATTTTGGTTGTGCAAGTTTGACGAACTGAACATACATTTGTTCAACTTCGACTTCGCCGTTGGGGTCAACGATCATTGGCAAGCCTTTGGTACTAAATGCCATCTCTCGCGTTGGTAACCCTGCTAAGGCGACTTGTCGCCCGCCAAGGTGAAAGCTACCGATCTCTTTGATCGCAATAACAGGTGGAGTATGTTGGGGTGGTGCAACCATATATTCACCAAGCTGTTTGGGGCTGGGCTCGGGTAGCCTCAAGTTGTTAATCATGTAAGCCGTAATCACTTCGTCCATCGCGTCGCTTGCCTCTAGCAGCGCGTCTTCAATCGACTCGCCCTGAGTGATCAACTGGGGCAAATCTCTGCAGGTGACAACATAGCCACCGCTTGGTTCTTTTTTTAGAAGAACGGCATATTCAAAGTGTTTCATGTGTTTGCCTCACAACTCGTTTTGCAATGAAATCACACAAGAGGTCTGCAAGTACAGCCAACTTTTGTAACAAGTTACTAGTTGTAAATTGGCTTGACTCTTACTGATCGGTTTGTTTTTTTCGCGCACTGAACTGCGAGATTTAGGGGGCCGTTAGTTGAAGCTTTTTACGCTTTAAATCCCCAGCGGCCAAGGTACAGAGATAGTGCGTTAATGGTTGCATAAAGCGTAAAGCCAATCGCAACGACGACGAACATAGCAGGGGGTTCGGTTTTGAGCCAGTGCACCGCCACCCAACCTGCAACAGCGACGAATACCACTCGTGTCGTGCTGCCGATTAGCACCCAGCCTAATTTGCCTGAGCCCTGTGAAGCAAAAAATAATACGAGGCCTACGCCAAAGAATCCGTAGCAGGGCCCGACGATATTGAGATAGGCGCTACCGAACGCGATGATGGCTGGGTCGGCAGTAAACCATCTCATCCATAACTGTGGAAAAAACCCGACGGTCAGACCGATTGTGCCGGTAATGATCGCAACGAGTAGAGCCCCCGTCCAAGTCGCACGAATGGCACGCGTAGGGTTACCCGCACCGATATTTGTCGCCGCCATCGTGGTCAACACTGTGCCAATCCCAAACACAATGGGGATCAGGATAAATTCGAGTCTTGCTGCCACCCCAAACCCTGCGAGTGCGCTGATGCCGTAGGTGCCAACATAGGCGGTTGCAATTAGGATTGAACTGTTACTTAACAGGGGGCTTAAGGCACCAGGCAGGCCAATGCGTAAAATCGTACGAAACAGTTTTGATGACCACGCACCACTAAAGCGCAACCTGACCGCTGCTTGTGGCCTGAGTAAATAGGCCAGCATGACGCTCGCCGCCAACACATTCACTGCGACAGTGCTTGCGGCGGCACCTGCAATGCCGAGTCCGCCAAAGGGGCCCCAGCCAAAGACGAGTAAGGGGCATAACCCAGCGTGTACCACCGCTGTACCAATCAACATGTATGACGGGATCGTCATGTTGCCAGAGCCCCGCACAATCGCTGAGAGTGTGTTGGTTAACCAAATGGTAAAACCGCCTGCGAACAATACCGTTGAGTAGGTGAGGGCGACCTGCAGGTTTTCGCCACTGCCGCCTAGCAAGGTATAGATCGATGGACCAAAGCCCAGCACAATCAGCGAAAAGACGGCGGCCATCATCAAAGCTGTGGCAAGCGCGTGTTGTGCAAGGCGCTCTGCTAGCGCACGATCG
>CAIZGG010000022.1 GCA_903932425.1 uncultured beta proteobacterium
TAAGTATCAAAGTCGAAGATGGGCCTCTGACCTCAAAGCTGCAACACATTAAGGTGGGGGATTCAATCGTCGTGGGGCGCAAACCAACCGGCACACTCTTGATTGACTACTTGCTGCCTGCTAAGCGTTTGTATATGTTTTCGTCAGGCACGGGCCTCGCACCATTTCTGAGCGTCATCCGCGATCCTGAAACCTACGAAAAATTTGAAGAGGTGATTTTGGTTCATTCGGTGCGCGACGTTGCCGAACTTGCCTATCACGACTACCTCACTCAAGAACTGCCAAAGCACGAATTTTTGGGCGAAATGGTGAGCAAGCAGCTACGCTATTACCCGACTGTTACACGCGAGCAGTACAAACAAATGGGCCGCATCACGACTTTGATCGAAAACGAAAAACTCTTTAAAGACTTGGGCGTCCCAGCGCTTGACCGTACGCAGGATCGCATCATGATTTGCGGCAGCCCCGGCCTGTTGCGTGACTTGAAAACCATGCTCGAACAGCGTGGCTTCAACGAAGGCAACACAACCAAACCAGGCGACTATGTCATTGAAAGGGCCTTTGTCGAACAATGACCACCCGCGCGCCAGCTCCGCTCAAAGCGCCGCGTAAAACCGGAGTACGAGAGCGTTCGGCTGAAACCACGCGCGAGAATATCTTGCGCGCCGCGATCAAGATCTTCGCAAAACATGGCCTCGACGGTGGCAGCATCGATCAAATATCAAAGGCCGCCAATTCACACGACCGCATGATCTATTACTACTTTGGCAACAAAGAAGGTCTGTTTGTGGCCGCCCTCGAAGAGACCTATCGGCGCTTTAATGATGCCGAAGCCGCCTTAAAGCTTGATACGGCCCAGCCGCTGATGGCTCTAAAGCAAGTCGTGCAATTCATTTTGCAGTACTACAAAAAAAATCCAGAATTTGTAACGCTCTTGAACAGCGAAAATCTGCATGGCGGTAAACATATCGCTAAATCAAGCAAAGCGCGCGACTATTCTTCACCTGCTATTGGGGTCGTGGATCAGGTCTTGGTCTGTGGTGTCGAACAAGGTGTGTTTCGCAAAGACTTGTCTTCACGCGATCTTTATATGATGATCGCTGCGCTGGGTTATTTTTACCAATCTAACCGCTTCACGTTGTCGGCCTTTTTAGGCGAAAATCTAGAAGCGCCGGCCACCTTCAAGCAGTGGGAAGCGTTTGTTGTTGATGCGGTACAACGAACCGTCGTGCTGTAACTTTAATGAGTGTGGTCGCAGGTATACGACGGTAGTTAACAAACTAAACGAAGCGGTCAGGAGACCAACATGGCAGAAGTCGTTGCAAACGAAAAATCAGGCAAAGTCGTCATCAAAAACATTGGCCTGCTCTTATCAGGCGACCTTGACCAGCCGATTCTGTCTGCAGATACGATTGTGATCAACGATGGGCTGATCGTCGCAGTAGGAAAAGAAAAAGACTGCGACATCGCGCACGCCAAAACAATTATTGATGCCCACAACACCTGCGTCGCACCCGGCTTGATTGATAGCCATGTGCACCCAGTGTTTGGCGACTGGACACCACGCCAAAATCAAATCGGCTGGATTGAATCAACGCTTAACGGCGGTGTCACGACGATGATTTCAGCCGGCGAGGTTCATCTGCCTGGACGCCCTAAGGATATCGTCGGGCTCAAAGCACTTGCCATTACGGCTCAACGCGCCTTTGATAACTTTCGCCCTGGTGGTGTCAAAGTGTTAGCGGGCGCCCCGGTGATAGAACAGGGCATGGTCGAACAAGACTTTAAAGAACTTGCCGAGGCTGGCGTCAAGCTCTTGGGTGAAGTCGGCCTGGGTTCAGTCAAAGCAGGCGAAGAGGCCCAGAAGATGGTGGCATGGGCCCGCAAATACGGCATTCAAAGCACTATCCATACGGGTGGGCCCTCGATTCCCGGCTCTGGCCTGATTGACAAAGACGTGGTGCTTGAGGCCGATGCCGATATCATCGGCCACATTAACGGTGGCCACACGTCACTGTCTGAAGCCCACGTTTGCGAGTTGTGCGAAAAATCCTCGCGCGGCATCGAGATCGTACACAACGGTAACGAAAAGATTGCGATTGCTGCGGCTCAAGCTGCCATGCAACTGAAATGCCCGCATCGAGTGATTTTGGGTACAGACGGGCCGGCGGGCTCGGGCGTACAGCCCTTGGGTATCTTGCGCATGATCGCTTTGCTTTCTAGCTTGGGTAACATCCCGCCCGAACTCGTTTTCTGTTTTGCCACCGGCAACACTGCTCGGATGCGTGACTTGAATTGCGGCTTGATTGAGCCAGGGCGAGCCGCTGATTTGGTCTTTATGGATCGCGCGCAACACACCGCAGGGCGTGATCTGCTTGATAGCGTTAAGCTTGGCGATATACCAGGCATTGGCATGGTGATGATTGATGGCTTGGTTCGTTGCGGGCGTAGTCGTAACACGCCCCCTGCCACCGTGATCCCGAGCGTCGTGCCTCACTGAGATCGCCACCACGAAGGCTGAGGCTAAACTTGGCTGCGCCCTGCACAGCACCTTAGCCTCGCCAAGTAAGCAGTCCGTGGCGTGAACCTCGACAATTGGAATACAGAGCATGACTGAAATTTGGGTAGTGAGACACGGCGAGACGCCATGGAATGTCGTACGTCGAGTACAAGGCTGGGAAGATATTCCGTTAAACGAAAAAGGTATCGCGCAAGCTCAGGCGTTGGGCAAGCATCTTGAAGCGCTCAAAGCATCGGGCGACGGCGTTGATGCTATCTATACCAGCGACCTTAAGCGCGCGCATCATACCGCCAGCATTTTGGCCGACTCTTTAGGCCTACCCCTTCACATCGAACCGGGCGTACGCGAACGTCACTTTGGCGTTCTGCAAGGGTTGATTTACAGTGAAATGGATCAACACGCCCCTGAAGCTGCAAAAGTTTGGCGCAGTCGTGATCCCGATGCTGAACTGCCGGGCGGCGAATCGTTAGGATTTTTTCATCAACGCGTTGTGCAAGCGATTGATGAGATTGCGGCAAAACATCTTGGTCAACGTGTGATGGTCGTCAGCCACGGCGGTGCGATGGACATCATTTGGCGCCACGCCACCCAAGTCAGCCTGCGCGTGCCGCGTGAAGCGCCGTTGCTGAACGCTAGCCTGAATCGCTTAAGCGTTTCAAAAGACGGTTGGAAGCTCATCAACTGGGGCGACGTGCGTCACTTAGAGCAGGGTGCAAGCGATGACATTACGTCGTCTTGATAAACAATGTCCGTCGCGTCGCTCACCTACCGCGCTTTCGCTTTTTTGAGCCTTATCGTTATCATGATATTTACATGACTCTCGCGGCAGACGGGCTGCTAATAATCAGCCAACTTTTCTAGGTTTGCGCGGCGCATTCACCGCCAATCTGTCGTACAGCCAGTTGGGCAACAGGCGCATGAGCTTACCCACTACCCCCATTTGCCACGGGATCACCACGTAAGTTTTGTTTTGTTGGATCGCCGTAAGTGCTTTCGCTGCGAACACCTCTGCATCCATCAAAAAAGGCATCTGGTACGGGTTTTTTGCGGTCATCTCTGTGCGAATATAACCAGGCGCAATCGTCACCACGCCAACGTTGTGCGGCTTGAGTTCAAGGCGCAAGCTTTCGCAGTAGGTGGTCACGGCCGACTTTGACGCACTGTAAGCCCCAGCACCGGGCAAGCCCCGCACACCCGCCACACTCGCGATGCCCACAAGCGTGCCGCGTTGACGCTTGATCATTTGCGGCACAAAGGGCTCAAACGTTGATACTGTTGCCATGACGTTCGTTTCAAAGATCGCTTTGAACACGCCGAAATCATCGGTTTGCTCAGTCAGCGTACCGGCGCTGATCCCCGCGCACGCGATCACCACATCTACTTCGCCCACTTGCTCGATAAAGTTGTGTGCAGCAGCGTGAAGTTCATCACGATCTTGCACATCGACCACATACAGATAGTGGCGACCCGGCAAACTCGAAGCGAGTTCATGCAAACGATCGCGCCGACGCGCCAGCAAGCCAAGTGTATGGCCTTGCGCTGCATATTGCTGGGCGAGCGCCGCGCCTAAGCCACTGCTGGCACCTGTAATAAAGACCGCCACTTAATTCGCCTTTGCACCCGAGGCGCGTACGATCTTCTCCCACTTGGCGAGTTCAGTTTCGTTATATTTGGCAAACTCGGCAGGTGTTGAACCAACCGGCTCAGCACCCATGCCCGCGTACTGCTCTTGCACCGATTGCAGCTTGAGCGCTTGGCTGGCCGCTTGCGATAACTGCTTGACGATGGCTGCTGGCGTTCCCTTTGGTGCCCAAAAACCGTACCACGTGGCCACATCAAAACCTGGGTAACCCGACTCTGCAATCGTAGGTAACTCTGGTAATGCCTGCGCACGCTTTAACGTTGTCACAGCAATGGCCCGCAACTTACCCGCTTTGATAAACGGCATGGCCGAAGGCATTGAGTCAAACATCAATTGCACTTGTCCGCCCACTAAATCAGCGAGCGCGGGAGAACTACCTTTGTACGGAATGTGCTGCATTTCAATGCCTGCCGCGACCTTAAACGATTCGCCCGCAAGGTGCTGCGCCGAGGCGCTACCAGACGACGCAAAATTAAGTTTGCCTGGATTTTTTTTGCCGTACTCAACCAAATCTTTAATCGACTGCACGGGCAAGCTGTTAGGCACCACCAGCACTAAAGGGACCGCAGCCAGCTGCGTGATTGGCACAAAATCTTTGAGTGCATCAAACCGCATGTCTGGATACAGATGCGGGTTGATCACATGCAACGACGCATTGGCTAAAAAGGTGTAACCATCGGGCTCTGCACGCGCCACCACTTCAGCGCCAATCATGCCACTGGCGCCAGGCTTGTTATCGACAATGATCGACTGACCGAGAGTCTTGCTCATTTCTGCGGCCACCACTCGCGCCGTTAAATCGGTCGGCCCACCTGGAGGATAAGGCACGACCATACGAATTGACTTATTGGGATAGGCGTTAGGCTGAGCAAAGGCGACTGGTGCGCCGGCAATGGTCGCGATACTGGCGGCACAAAGCAGCCGCACAACAAACTTTAAACCGAACATAGAGACTCTACTTTTAAAATAATTGATGTTTAAGACGCTAACGTTGGCGCCTGAGTCACGACGCCCGCCTTTAGCAATTGCTGAATCGACTCGGAACTTAAACCAGCCTCGGTCAGCGTCTGGATTGAATGTTCACCAATACGAGGCGCGCTGGTGACGGGCCGATGCAGCGGATGCGAAGGCAACCCAATATAAGGCAGCTTGCCAACGCCGGCCTGTTCGAGTTGTTGCGCCAAATTCAGGTGCAAAGCCTGAGGATGCTCAAGCACCTCAGTGTAGTTGCGTACTTGCGCATGCAGCACATCATGCTTTTGCAGCAAGGCCACCCAGTGCGCGGTCGTGTTTTGTTTGAGGATCTGCGCCATGTCGGCATGCAAGATTGCGCGATTCTCAAAACGAATCGCGTTTTCAAGATAGCGAGGATCGGTGATCCATTCTTCACGGCCCAGGGCTTTACAAACACGATGAAAATGCTCTGTGTTCACAGTCACCACAGAGACGGTACCATCTGAGGTCGCAAAAACAGCATTGGGCGCGCTGACTGCACCAAAGGGTCGTTTGCCAGCAATCGCCTGTTCGATAAAGCAAGCGCCTTGAAACGCAGCACAGGCCTCAAACAGACTCACCTGCACATGCGTACCGACTTTGTGCGCTAACCGTTGGTAAAGCGCGGTGGCAGCGCCTTGAGAAGCATACAAACCTGTCATGACATCCGCAGCTAACAAGCCTACGCGCCTGGGTGTGCCATGCTCATCCTGGTTTGAAAACATCAAGCCACTGTCAGCCTGCATGACAGAGTCCGTTGCAGGCGCATCAGCGTAGGGGCCTGTTTGACCATAGCCACTCACCGACACGTAGACCAAGTCAGGTTTAATTTTTGAAAGCGCTGAATAGCCAACGCCTAAGCGATCAGCAACACCAGGCCGAAAATTTTGCACGATCACATCCGCCTGCAGCGCCAAGTCGTACAAGATTTTTTTTCCCGCCTCAGTGCGCGCATCTAACGCCAGCGCCTGCTTGCCTGCATTGAATTGAATTGCCAGTGCGCTCAGATCACCCTTGGCCACACCAACAAAGCGAATCCAATCACCCACAGGGGGTTCGACCTTCAAAACATGTGCGCCCTGCTGCCAAAGTATGTGCGCACAGTATGGGCCAGCAATGCCCTGACTGATATCTAAAACACGCAGGCCAGCGTAAGGAAGTGGAGTCGGTGTCATGTTTAAGGTCGCGCTTCAAAGGGATAACAACGTATCCTAGTTTTATTCGGCTGCGAGAGCAAGGCTGGGGTGCAAGGGAAAACGATCAGCGCACAGAGCAGAACTAAAGCTCGAGGATGCCTCTTGCCGTCAAAAGCGAGGCCATTGCGCGAGGTCGAGCCTTGTCACATTGCGACAAGGCTCAGACACAACAAACTCAGCTGACCAAAGACTTGTGCAGCTCTTGCAATGAGTACACCTTAATCCCGAGCCCTTCGCGCAGATACTGCATGCCTTCAACCGCAGCGCGTGCGCCCGCAATCGTGGTGTAGTAAGTCACCCTGGCTGCCAGCGCTTGCGTACGAATCGCACGCGAATCGGTGATGGCGTTGCGGCGCTCTTCGACTGTGTTGATCACCAGCGAGACTTCGCCATTTTTAAGCATATCCACGATGTGCGGACGCCCTTCAGCCACTTTGTTCACCACCATGACGGGGATACCAGCTTCTTTGATCGCGGCGGCGGTGCCGCGCGTGGCCACCACTTTAAAGCCCAAACCATGCAAGCCGCGGGCAACTTCAACCGCCTTAGGCTTATCTTGATTTTTAACGCTAATAAACACCGTGCCTGATTCAGGCAAGTTCACGCTTGCAGCCATTTGCGACTTCACAAAGGCCTCGCCAAAGGTCACGCCTACGCCCATGACTTCGCCGGTCGATTTCATTTCAGGGCCAAGGATGGTATCGACGCCAGGAAACTTCACAAACGGAAACACAGCCTCTTTGACTGAGAAATAATGCGGCACGACTTCTTTGGTGATGCCTTGCGCAGCCAAGGTTTGGCCAGCCATCGCACGTGCGGCAATTTTTGCCAGTTGCAAACCTGTGGCTTTAGAAACAAACGGAACTGTGCGCGACGCACGAGGATTCACCTCTAGTACGTAGACATCGCCTTTTTGCACGGCAAACTGCACGTTCATCAAGCCCGACACGTTGAGCGCACGTGCCATCAAGGCGGTTTGGCGCTTGATTTCGGTAGTCATTTCGTTTGACAACGAAAAGGGTGGCAAGCTGCAGGCTGAATCGCCAGAATGCACGCCAGCCTGCTCGATGTGTTCCATCACGCCACCAATAAATACCTGTTGGCCATCGCACAAGCAGTCGACATCAATCTCAATGGCATCGTTCAAAAAGCGATCGAGCAATACAGGCGAATCGTTACTGACTTTAACGGCCTCGCGCATGTAGCGTTCAAGGTCGGTTTGCTCGTGCACGATTTCCATGGCGCGACCACCCAGCACATAGCTTGGGCGCACCACCAAGGGGTAGCCAATTTCTTGAGCATGGGCCAAGGCTTCGCTTTCAGTGCGTGCAGTGCGGTTAGGCGGCTGGCGCAAATTGAGCTTCGTTAACAACTTTTGAAAGCGTTCGCGATCTTCAGCGACATCGATTGACTCGGGGCTGGTGCCAATGATCGGCACACCGTTGGCTTCAAGCGCACGTGCAAGCTTTAAAGGCGTTTGACCGCCGTACTGCACGATCATGCCCACAGGCTTTTCGATGTGCACGATTTCAAGCACGTCTTCGAGCGTGACAGGCTCAAAGTACAAGCGATCAGAGGTGTCGTAATCAGTCGAAACAGTTTCAGGATTGCAATTGATCATGATGGTTTCAAAACCATCTTCACTTAATGCCAACGCGGCATGCACGCAGCAGTAATCAAACTCAATACCTTGGCCGATACGATTGGGGCCACCACCCAGCACGATGATCTTTTTACGATCAGTGGGTTTGGCTTCGCACTCTTGCTCATAAGTTGAATACAAATATGCTGTATTGGTCGCGAACTCTGCTGCGCAGGTATCCACCCGTTTAAAGACCGGACGCACATTCAACTGATGGCGCAATTTACGCACCTCGCCTTCGACGGTGTCCAACAAAAAGGCCAAGCGACGATCAGAGAAGCCGCGACGCTTGAGTTGCCAAAGCGTTTCGAAATCAAGATCAGCAAGCGTGCGCTGCTCGAGCGCCAATTCAATATCGACAATCTCTTTGATTTGCGACAAGAACCAGGGATCAATCTTGGTGAGTTGATGCACCTCATCCATTGAGAAGCCTTGCGCAAAGGCATCGCCCACATACCAAATCCGCTCGGGGCCCGGCTCGCCTAATTCGATTTGAATCTTTTCGCGATCGGTCGTTTTTTGATTCAGGCCGTCTACACCGACTTCTAAGCCGCGGAGCGCTTTTTGAAA
>CAIZGG010000023.1 GCA_903932425.1 uncultured beta proteobacterium
ACTCGAAGAACTCTGTCGCATGATGGTGGTGGCAGACTTGGCCCGCAATGAGCGCGGTTTCTCGTTTTAAATGACCGTTGAGCATTTAAATGACCGCTGAGCAGCTCGGATGAACGCAAGCAACAACAAACGCGTACTCGTCACCGGGCTGCAAGGGTTTACTGGCCTGCATCTGGTCAACGAACTTGAAGCGCATGGCTACGAGGTTTGGGGTTTGGGGGATGTTGACCCCACTCTGCCACGGTCGGTTAAAGCCAATTTGTTAGATCTTGAGTCGTTGCGCGCCGCGGTATTGGCTGCGCAACCCCAATATGTTGTTCATTTGGCGGGCGTTGCTTTTGTAGGCCACGGTCAGCCCAAGGCGTTTTATGACGTCAACTTGGTGGGCACACGTAATTTGCTTGAGGCGCTTGACCCACTTTCTGCGCAATTAAAGTGTGTGTTGTTGGCCAGTAGCGCCAATGTGTACGGTAATTTGCAAGGTGGTTTGCTCAGCGAAGCCAACCCAGTTAACCCAGCCAACGATTACGCCGTCAGCAAACTGGCGATGGAATACATGGCAAAGCTGTGGTTACCCAGGGTGCCAGTGGTGATGGCGCGGCCGTTTAACTACACCGGCATTGGCCAGTCTGAAAGCTTTTTAATCCCCAAAATCGTGTCGCATTTTGTGCGCAAGCAACCCACGCTTGAGCTGGGCAACATGGATGTTTGGCGCGAATTCAATGACGTGCGCGATGTGGTCAAGGCGTATCGGATGTTGCTCGAGGCGGCGCCGATTGGGCAAATTGTGAACGTCTGTTCAAGCAATTTGGTGTCGCTCAAAGAAGCGTTGGCGTTGGCGACTGAATTGACCGGGCATTCGCTAGAGGCGCGTGTCAACCCGCTGTTTGTGCGCGCTAACGAAGTGCTGAAGCTGGGTGGCGACACGACGCTTTTGAAAACCTTTGTGCCCAACTGGCAACCTAAGCGATTACGTGAGACCTTGGCGTGGATGATTGAAGCGGCGCAACAAGAGCTGGCCGCTACCGGAGGCTTAGGTGCTAGTGGATTAAGTGCTGGTGGTTTAAGCCCAGCCGCTGCAGGCGCTTCAGGTTCGGCGGCTGGCAGCGCATCAACAGATTCTACGCAGTCGTTCCCCCCCATCCAGCCATGATACGCGTGGGGTTCGGTGTCACAGCCCTAGGCAAAGGCCTTGCAGGGGGCGGCTCTGACGGGATCGGCAACTACACTCTTGAAATGCTGCGCCAATTTGGTGTGCGCGATGATTTGTCGTTGGTGCCGTTTGCGTTTGGGCAGGCGGTGGCGGCTGAAGTGCTCAGTGAGTTGGGCGGTGCAGGCATCACGCTCGGTCGTTATCCACTGAACGCCGCGTGGTCGGCGGCAACAGGCTTCAATTTTTTTGGCATCACTCGCTTAAACCAAAAAGTTGACCTAATCCACGCCACCGATCATTACGTACCAAAATGCAGCCCTGTGCCTTTAGTGGCCACCTTGATGGATGCAATCCCGTTGTCGCACCCGCACTGGTCACGCGGTAACCATCGTGGTTTAAAAAACGCACTCTGGATTCGCGCCGCAAACTGGGCCGACCAGATCGTTACGATTTCTGAATACTCAAAGCTTGAACTCGCCAAATGGACGGGGATCTCACTCAACAAAATTAGCGTGATCCCACTAGGGGTCGATAAGCGTTGGTTTCGTGAAGTGCCCGCCGCAGAGTTTGCGCAAGTGCGCGCGCGCTACGCATTGCCCGAGCGTTTCTTTATTTCTGTTGGCACTTTACAGCCTCGCAAAAATATCGAGGGCGCGATTTTGGCGCATCGTTCAATGCCGCTAGCTGAACGTCAACGCGTACCACTCGTGATTGTTGGCCGTGCGGGCTGGAAGTGCGAAGCCGTTTTGAAAATGATTGATGAAGACACAAGCTCAGGCGCTGTGCGTTGGTTGCAGCATGTGCCCGAGGCGGATTTGTTGGCGGTTGTGAAATCAGCTAGCGCGCTGGTGTTTGCCTCGTTAGCAGAAGGCTTCGGGTTACCTGTGCTTGAAGCCTTTGCCGCACAAGTGCCGGTGGTGACATCTAACACGACGTCTTTGCCTGAAGTAACGGGCGATGCTGCATTAACAGTTAACCCGCTAGATGTTGCAGCGTTAAGCGCAGCCATGACGCGTGTGATTGGTGATGAGGCGTTAGCGAATGATCTGAAGCAGCGCGGGCTGCTGCGAGCCCAATCGTTTAACTGGCAAGCATGTGCGGCTGCGACGGTTGGTGTGTATCGAGAGGTTTTAACGCACTAAGCGCCTTACCGTGCGATTCGACGAGTGCTTTCAATTTTAAAGTATGGTCGATCGCCTCATCAGCCATTTCAAGATCAATCGTTTGCCCTAGTTCGTAGTCGGCCTTTGTTCGCGCACGTTTTATTCGTCTTGCAAGCGCAGCGACCTCCCTTGAAATAAGGTGCTTGGGGTCGGCTGGACTAATTGTTGGATTTTCAAGTTGTTGATACAGCCTTTCATGAACGCCTGCGCGACTACTAACCACAGTACCGGGTTGGCTCAGCTTCGCATGAAATTCTTTCGCCAAATGAAATGCCGCGTAATAGGAGCGCCCGATGGCGCAACGCCTTGCGACCTCGTTTGCATTGGCCGTATTCAAAGCTTGAGAGAACTCAACTAGCTGCTTCGGCGTAATACTCATCTGCGTTGGGTTCCTGTAAAGCTAAAGTCAATGCACGCCGGCATTTTTTCGAAGCGCTCGATAACGCGGTGAATGAACTCAAAGCTCATATCTGAAGCCTCATCCACGAATACGGGCACCCTCCATCTTATGGAAACGAAGTGCTCATCGTATGGGCCGTCATAAATGTATAGATCTTTTTCGAAATGCTCGCAGCACATTAGGCGGCGCTCACGCAAAATTTTGCCTGCATCGTCAAGTATTTGACTGGCCATTTGATCGGTGACATCAGCGTCTTGAAAAATCTTTTGAATCCGTTTGGCGTCTTCAACATGTTTTGCTGACAGCTCGGCAATTTTCATACTCTGCGCCGCTGCATAAAAGTCGTTTAGTGGCGAAATCGCCATCGACCAAAAACCAAGACTATCGATACTCGTCAGCCAACCCAACTCTGGTCGAGCAGCCTTAGCAAACTCTTTTTGTGCTTCAGAAATGAAGCCCATATTAATCAAGACTGCGCAATAGGCTGCAGCCGTGCGCGGTGAGCGATCTAGTTTGGCGGCGCAAGAAAAGTTATGCCGCATCTCGGCTTCGTTACCGCAAAGGTGATAGACAGCACCCAAGGTAATAAAGCGTTCAATCGCCTGATAAGCATCGCCTGTAATTTTTTGTGCCTCGCAAAGCAACCGACGTATCTCAAAACTGTTTGAGTCAAGATACGGCCCGCCCGACTTGATGCGTGCATTAACTTGAGAAAGAATTTGTGAGCACTGGGTTTTGGTTTGAGTCGTCATGGGGTGTTTGTCCTGAGCGTGATTCACTATTGTGGTGGCGTTCGCTGTGTACTGGCAGATGTTGACGCGTTAACAGGTTGGCTACCGCGCGACTCGACGAGTGCTTTTAGTCGCAAAGTGTCGTCGATCGCTTGCTGAGCGACTTTTTTACTGAATGTCTGCTCGAGCTCATAGTCTGCTGCTGCCCGCACACGCTTCAAGTCTCTTGC
>CAIZGG010000024.1 GCA_903932425.1 uncultured beta proteobacterium
ACAATTAGCGCAGGTTGTAAAAAGCCTCAAGACCAGGATAAGTGGCCACTTCGGCGAGCTCTTCTTCGATTCGGAGTAGCTGATTATACTTAGCCATACGATCCGAGCGCGACAATGAGCCCGTTTTGATCTGCATAGCATTTGTAGCGACCGCAATATCGGCAATCGTTGAATCTTCGGTTTCGCCGGAGCGATGTGAAACGACCGCAGTATAACCAGCGCGCTTGGCCATTTCAATGGCAGCAAACGTCTCGGTTAACGTGCCAATCTGGTTAATTTTGATCAAAATCGAGTTTGCAACGCCGCGCTCGATACCTTGTTTCAGGATTTTGGTGTTTGTCACAAACAAATCGTCACCCACCAATTGAACTTTACGGCCAAGCTGTTCGGTCAGATGCTTCCAGCCATCCCAATCGTTTTCGGCCATGCCGTCTTCGATCGTGATGATGGGATATTTGTCGCACCAGGTTGCCAACAGATTAGTCAATTCTTTTGAGGTCAGTGAAATACCACCCTCACCTTCGAGCGTGTATTTACCATCGCGGTAAAACTCGGAGGCTGCACAGTCAAGGCCCAAAGCGATTTGTGTGCCTGGCTCGTAACCTGCCTGTTCAATTGCGCGCAAAATCATTTGAATGGCTGCTTCGTGATTGGGGACATTAGGCGCAAACCCACCTTCATCACCCACAGCGGTCGACATACCTTGATCATGAATGATTTTTTTCAAGGCATGAAAGGTTTCGGCACCCATCTGCATAGCTTGCCTGAAGCTTTTTGCGCCAACCGGCAAAATCATCAACTCTTGCATATCAAGGGTGTTGTTCGCGTGCGCGCCGCCATTGATCACGTTCATCATAGGCACTGGCATACTCATCGGACCGCTGCCACCAAAATAACGATACAACGACAAACCAGACTCATCAGCCGCAGCGCGTGCAACGGCCATACTTGCGGCCAAAATCGAATTAGCACCCAAACGCGACTTACCTTCGGTGCCGTCGAGCTCAATCAGAGTGCGATCTAAAAAGGTTTGCTCTTGAGCGTCTAAGCCCATCAGCGCCTCAGAGATTTCGGTGTTCAAATTTTCGACGGCACGCAAAACGCCTTTGCCCAAGTAACGCGACTTATCACCGTCGCGCAACTCGATGGCCTCACGGCTGCCGGTTGACGCGCCCGATGGCACCGAAGCGCGACCCATCGCGCCTGACTCGAGCAAGACGTCGCATTCGACGGTGGGGTTGCCACGCGAATCAAGAATTTCGCGTCCGATGATATCTACGATTGCACTCATTTCAAGGTTTCCTGGATGATTAAAATTTTGGCGAAATTAAACAAACCGCGACTCAAGAAAGCCGTGTCGTTTGACCACCTGATCTAACTCCATCAGGGTGGCAAGCAGGTCTTTCATTTGATCTAACGGTACAGCATTAGGCCCATCCGAGAGCGCTTGCGCTGGATTAGGATGGGTTTCCATAAACAGGCCAGAAACACCCGCGGCCACGGCAGCACGCGCCAAGACGGGCACGAATTCACGTTGCCCGCCGGAAGACGTGCCCTGCCCACCGGGCAATTGCACCGAATGCGTGGCATCGAACACCACCGGGCACTGGGTTTCGCGCATGATGGCCAATGAACGCATGTCTGACACTAAGTTGTTATAACCAAACGAAACGCCGCGCTCGCAGACCATGAGGTCTTCGGGGACACCGGCTTTTTTTGCGGCAAGACGTGCCTTAGCCACCACCTGCAACATATCGTGCGGCGCTAAAAACTGGCCTTTTTTAATATTGACGGGTTTGCCGCTGGCCGCGCAGGCTTCGATGAAATCGGTTTGACGACATAAAAAGGCGGGGGTCTGCAAAACATCAACGACGGCAGCGACTTGGGCGACTTGGTCTTTGTCATGCACATCCGTCAGCACCGGCACCTTAAAGTGCGCACGCACGTCTGCCAGAATTTGCAAGCCTTCCTCCATCCCAGGACCTCGATACGAGGCCCCTGAGCTGCGATTCGCTTTATCAAACGAACTTTTATAGATGAAAGGGATCCCCAACGCCGTTGTGATTTCGCACAAGCGCCCTGCGGTATCAAAGGCCATTTGACGGGACTCGATGACGCACGGCCCCGCAATCAGAAAAAAAGGCTGGGCTAAACCAATCTCAAACCCGCAGAGCTTCATCAAGCACCCTTGCGCTTATTTTGGCTAACCAACGCTGCTCGGATATAGCTTGAGAACAACGGATGCCCGTCGCGCGGGGTCGAGGTGAACTCGGGATGAAACTGCACGCCGATAAACCAAGGATGGCCTGGAATCTCCATGATTTCGGGCAGATCTTCGGTGGGCGTTCGAGCGCTGATCAGCATGCCAGCCTGCTCAAGCTTGGGCACATAAAGGTTATTGACTTCGTAGCGATGACGATGACGCTCGTTCACCTCTGGGCCATAAATACTGCTAGCCAGAGTATTGGCCTTGATCGGGCAAAGCTGCGCACCTTTGCGCATGGTACCGCCCAAATCCGATTGCGCGTCACGCACTTCGGCGCGACCTTCGCGATCAACCCACTCAGTGATCAGAGCCACCACAGGATGCTCAGTTTGAGGATCAAACTCGGTGCTATTCGCCTGCGCCAGACCGGCCTTGTGGCGTGCAAATTCAATCACAGCCAGTTGCATCCCCAGGCAAATACCCAAATATGGCACGTTGTTTTCACGCGCATATTGAATCGCCAGAATTTTGCCTTCGGTGCCACGCTTACCAAAGCCGCCGGGCACCAAGATCGCGTCAAACGACTTGAGCACATCAGTGCCGTTTTGCTCAAGCGCTTCAGAGTCGATGTAATCAACCACTACGCGAGATTCAGTGTGAATCCCTGCGTGAATCAGCGCTTCGCTCAGTGATTTGTACGACTCGGTGAGGTCAACATATTTACCGACCATCGCAACACGCACTTGATGCTTGGGGTGCTCAAGGCCAAACACCAATTTATCCCACACAGACAAATCGGCCTGCGGCGGATTAATCGCGAGCACCTCGCAGATGAGGTTATCGAGCCCCTGCTTATGCAGCATGCTAGGGATTTTATAAATGGAATCAGCATCCCAAACCGAGATCACCGCATCAAGTGGCACATTGGAGAAAAGCGAAATTTTGGCGCGCTCTTCATCGGGGATGGGACGGTCGGCACGGCAGAGCAAGGCATGAGGAATAATGCCAATTTCGCGCAATTTTTGTACAGAGTGCTGGGTGGGCTTAGTTTTCAGTTCACCGGCTGAAGCGATAAATGGCACGAGCGTTAGATGAATGAACGCAGCGCTATTGCGCCCCATGCGCAGACTCATCTGCCGCACAGCTTCAAGAAAAGGTAGTGACTCAATATCGCCGACGGTGCCACCGATTTCGACAATCGCGACATCGGTTTGGCCGCCCCAGGATTGCTCAGCGCCGCGGGCGATGAAATCTTGAATTTCGTTGGTGATGTGCGGAATCACCTGAACCGTCTTGCCTAGATATTCACCCTTACGCTCTTTACGCAACACCGACTCATAAATTTGACCCGTGGTGAAATTGTTGGCCTTGCGCATTTTTGACGAGATGAAACGCTCGTAGTGGCCAAGATCAAGATCAGTTTCAGCGCCATCTTCGGTAACGAAGACCTCGCCGTGCTGAAAGGGGCTCATGGTGCCCGGATCGACGTTGATGTAGGGATCGAGCTTGAGCATGGTGACTTTGAGGCCGCGCGATTCAAGCAAGGCAGCCAAAGACGCGGCGGCGATGCCCTTACCTAACGAGGACACCACACCACCGGTAACAAAGACAAATTTGGTCATGTCATGAACGCCCAAACGTGCGGCGTATGCAGGAAATTTGAATTATAGCCGCACGCGTGACCTTTGCGGGAACTACGTCTAGACATTGACGCAAATCAGGATCAAAACTGACTTAACGACTAATCGGCAGTGTGCACCGCAACAACCAAGCCAAACCGTCACCATCCAGGCGAGGCTCTAGGCGTACACGAACTTCGTGGTGGTAAGCGTTCAACCAAGCGATTTCGTCGTCGCGCAGCTGACTGACCTGAATACAGGTCGTGTGAATCGGACAAAGCGTCAGAGTCTCGAACTCAAGAAACTCGCCAAACTCAGATTCGCCTGCACTTTGATTACAAACCAGGTTTTCAATGCGTATGCCCCAGCGACCGGGGCGATACAGCCCTGGTTCATTAGAGGTAATCATGCCTGGTTGCATAGCGGTATGCGGAGCGGGCGCAGCGCGGTACGAAATCACCTGCGGGCCCTCGTGCACATTTAGGTAATACCC
>CAIZGG010000025.1 GCA_903932425.1 uncultured beta proteobacterium
GGAGTATCTCATGCCCCCGTCCCTAAAGAATTGATACTAGTAGCGAAGTTATTTTTTACACTGGCAAAATTACGAGAGATGAGTCGATGACAAGAATTTACTTTAATGATGTTGTGACCAGAGACGGTTTTCAGATTGAACCCAACTTCGTTCCAACTGACGATAAAGTCAGGTTAGTCGACGAGCTAAGTGACTGTGGTTTTGCCAAAATCGAGGTGACCTCCTTCACCTCGCCTAAAGCGATTCCGATGCTTCGCGATGCTGAAGAGGTGATGGGCCGAATCAAGCGGGTGCCTGGCGTTGAGTACACGGTTTTAGTGCCCAATCTGCGCGGCGCTGAGCGTGCCCTTGAAGCCAAAGCCGACGAATTTAATCTTGTCATGTCGACGTCTGAGACGCATAACTTGGCCAATCTAAGGATGGGTCGAGAAAAAAGCTTCGCAGGCTTGGCTCAAGTGATTCAGTACGTTGATGGCAGGGCGCCCATTAACGTGTCTTTGTCGACTGCCTTTGGCTGTCCGATGGAAGGCGAGGTCAAGCAAACGGTTGTTGAGGGGTTTGCGCAGCGCTTTGCTGATTTTGGGGTAAGAGGCCTGACGATTTGCGATACGACTGGGATGGCAAACCCAGATCAGGTTAAGAAGATGTGTGATGCCCTACAAAAACGCTTCGAATCGCTGCAATTAACTCTTCATTTTCACAACACAAGAGGGATGGGTCTAGCCAATATTTTGGCCGCGGTTCAATCAGGCATCATCCGTTTTGATGGGTCGTTGGGCGGCTTGGGTGGCTGCCCCTACGCCCCGGGCGCCAGTGGAAATATTTCTAGCGAGGATGCCATCCACATGCTCGACGCTATGGGGTACGACACCGGCATTAACTTTCCGCGACTACTTCAGCTTGCGCGCGAGCTACCGCAGATTGTTGGGCACGAGGTACCAGGGCAAGTGGCAAAGGCTGGTAGCTCATACACCTTGCATCCTGAGCCTGGCTACGTCGACGAACTGCGTCGGGCTCAGTAACACACAGCAATTTTTCTTAACATTGAATTTCTAATACAAAAAATGTCTTCAAATCTTGCTGATGCAATTCGCTTTCTCTCGATCGATGCCATTGTTCAGGCTCAAGAGGGCCATCAGGGTGTCCCGTTAGGAATGGCCGAAATTGCAACTGCGCTTTACACGCGTCATTTACGATTTTTACCTAACCAGCCAACCTGGCCTGACCGTGATCGCGTGGTGTTATCCAATGGTCATGGATCGATGTTGCTGTATGCGCTTCTGTACTTAACAGGGTACGAGCACATCTCTTTGGATCAGATTAAACGCTTTCGTGAGTTAGGGTCGCATTGCGAAGGGCACCCCGAAATCAATCAAAGCCACGGCATAGAGGTCACGACCGGCCCCCTGGGGCAAGGGATTGCCAATGCTTTCGGTATGGCGATCGCTGAAGCCTATTTGCGCTCTCGCTTTGGCCAAGAGCTAGTAAATCACCATACCTATGCCTTTGTCGGCGATGGGTGCCTTCAAGAAGGCGTTGGCCAAGAGATGATTTCTTTGGCGGGTCACCTCGCACTCGGAAAACTCATTCTGTTGTGGGATGACAATCAGATTACCGACGACGGTAGTACGTCACTTTCAATTAGTGAAGACGTCGCAGAACGTTTTCGTGTTGCTCACTGGCATGTGATTGAAGTCGATGGCCATGACCTTGAGGCTGTGTCTAGAGCAATTGAACACGCCAAAAATGATCCACGCCCCTCTTTGATCGCTTGCCGAACCATGATTGCGCGTGGAATCGCGCGACTTCAAGGCCAGCGTGGTGGCCACAGTGCACGCTTATTTAAAGAGGACGCGGATGTTGCCCGGGCAGAACTTCAATGGCCTTTCGAGCCGTTTCAAATTCCAGAAGAGTTGTTAACTATTTGGCGCCAAGCCGGGCAAAGAACTGCGCTTGAGTATCAATCCTGGAAAGATCGCTTAGAGGCACTGAGCCCGACCGAGCGTCGTGAATTTGATCGCGTGTTGGCCGGTGAGTTGCCTGAGGGGTGGCAAGACGTGCTGCGCAATTATGAGCGAGACTCGCTTCTCGGTGCTTCAGCGCCTGGCGGTATTTTGATTTCAGCCGAAATCAATGATCGGCTAGCTGAGATACTTCCTGAGCGGATGGTCGGTTGCGCAGATTTAGAGGCGCCCACTAGCCATAAGCGACGGCTCAAAGCCTTTACTGCTCAAGATCATGGCGGGGCCTATATCCATTGTGGGGTTCGCGAGCACGTGATGGGTTCGATGGTCAATGGCATGGCTGCGCACGGAGGCGTGATCCCACTGGCAGTCACGTATCTGGCTTTTTCGGATTATGAGCGACCCGCAATGCGGATGGCCGCTTTGATGAATCTTCCGGCTAAATTTGTGTTTAGCCACGACTCGATAGGGGTCGGTAAGAATGGTCCAACGCATCAACCAGTCGAAATTTTAGCCTCGCTTCGTGCGATGCCAAATATGTTGGTCATGCGTCCCGCTGATGCAATCGAGGCGTCTGAGTGCTGGGAAGTTGCGCTTGAACACCGAACAGGTCCGGTGTCGATGGTGTTTGCGCGTCAAGCGCTGCCTAGGGTACGCACTGAACTGAGTACAGACAATTTATCAAGACGTGGCGGCTATATCCTTGCCGAAGCTCTGGGTGGCAAGAGGGCTGTGACGCTGTTAGCAACAGGCTCTGAAGTGGTCATTGCGATGGAGGCCAGAGAGAGGCTGCAGGCCGAGGGTATTCCGACAGCCGTTGTTTCAATGCCTTGCTGTGAGTTATTTGATCAGCAGGAGCCCGCCTATCGCTCACAGGTTCTTGGCGTGCAGGTCGCTCGGGTAGCCATTGAAGCCGCAGTGCGGTTTGGCTGGGATCGTTATCTTGGTGATCGTGGCGATTTTGTTGGTATGAAAGGTTTCGGGGCCTCGGGTGGCGCCGAACAACTGTATGAGCATTTCAAAATTACTGCGACTGAGGTCGTGTTGCGCGTGAATCAATTATTAAGTTGAACGACACCGCTCGTTCGCGCACTCGGGTCGCGTCTGCATGCCATCGGCTGTGCATCAAGGTGATGCAGTTTATTCGCGTTAAATGCAGTTTTTTAGTTTAAGCAATTGATTTAATTGAATTTATTATTTTTATTTCCTTTGAATTTATACAATTGCATCAAAATTCAATTCCTGCGAACATACTACTTTAGTATATGACGCGGGACTGTGAATCATGGCAACCAAAATCTTCGGCAATATCAATAGCGCGTTGAGCGCCTTGCAAAGCGGCGAAACACTTGTCGCACAAGGGGATAGTTCGGCACTGCGAAGCGCGACACTGCTTGAGCGCGCGTCGATTGCGTTTAATCGGAAAGTGCTGCACAGAGAACCCCAATGGCTGCAACAAAATAACGCAGCGGTAGGCAAAGCACTATCAAAACTGCTGATAGAGTCGAAAAAGCCTTTATCCTCAGAAGAGGCCTCGCGCTTGACGCGAACGCTAAGGTTCGCGGGCTTAGAGCAGGTTGCTCAGGTGATTTCTGATAGTCAAGTTAAGCGTCCGGCACCGGCAGATTTTCGCGAGGCCTTTGAGCGGCAGAATGATGTCTGGTCTGCGCTGTTGGATCCGACAGAAGATCGGCCAGAGGATACGGGTGAAATCAAAGAGCGCTTAACGGCCTATGTGAAAAAAAATAAACTTGGCGATGCCCCTTTGGTGTCCGTATTCACGAAGCTCAACGCTGCCGACGCGGCCTCTGATGAGTTGGTACGCGCGCAAATCACCACCCAAGCGTTAGAAGACTTTCACCGACGGGCGCTTGGCTATTCAACAGATTTGGTCATTGATCTGGCGAGCGCGAATGTTGTCAAAGGCAGCTATATCGGTGAAGGGGCCTTTGGAACTGTTACGCACGCAAACCTTGGCGGTAAAGAAAAAGTCATTAAAGAATTTTTGAATGGCAAAACTTTTCCGATTACGTTAGATACGACAATGTTGGCGCCGATCCAATATTGACCA
>CAIZGG010000026.1 GCA_903932425.1 uncultured beta proteobacterium
CGCGTTCTACTTGGCACCGCCCTCAGCGCGCTAGGATTTTTTTCGCTGACCGCACATGCGGTGTTTCCTGACAAACCAGTGACAATCGTTGTGCCCTACGGTGTCGGTGGAAGCTCAGACGCCCAAGCCCGTGTCGTCGCACAAGCGCTTAGCAAAAGATGGAACCAACCAGTGGTGATTGATAACCGTGCTGGTGGCCAAACTGTAATTGGCACAAACCTCGTTGCCAAAGCGAAACCAGATGGTTACACCATTTTGTATATCGCCTTTGCGTGGTTTAGCAATCAGTTTTTAATCAAAGAATTACCCTATAAAGCCTCGGATCTGTCTCCAATCACCACACTTGGAACGTATCCCTTGGCACTGATGGTTCGCAGCGACGTGCCGGCCAACACGGTTGCTGAATACATCGCCTATGCCAAAGCACAAAATCGCCCAATGAATTTTGGAATTTCGACGATTGGTGCCAGCATGCATTTCGCCGCGCTCGAATTCTCAAATCAAACCGGTGTGCCGATGATGTTTCCGCCCTATAAATCTGGCAGTATCGGCGCCTTGAATGACTTAATTGGTAAGCAAATCGACGGCATCTTTGAAGGCGCGGTGTTTAAACCTCATGCCGACGGCGGTCGAGTCAAAGCATTATTTATGGGTCAAAAAGACAGAATGCCTGGATGGGATCTGCCAAGCGCCACTGAGGTTGGCTTGCCAAATTTTGATATGACAGCTTGGTACGGGCTCATGGTGCCTAGCGCAACGCCCACTGCCATTCAAGAACAACTTTCGGGCGATGTTAGAGCCGTACTCGCGCAAGCGGATGTCAAAGAGCGTTTCGCAGGGCTGGGAGTCATTGCAGACGGCATGAGCCCAAAACAGTTTGAAGCCTTTTTAACGAAAGAGTATGCCAAGTTAGGCAGCTTCATTGAGCGCAACCGCGCCCAGTTAAGTCAATAACTGCGACCAGTCATTCTCAGGGCTTGTTGTGGCAATCACCGCCTTTTAAGAGTGACTAGGCTTGCTACGAAAATAACTGTCTTCTGCGAGTGACGGAGCTTGCCGCGACAACAACCGCTAGGGATGGCAAATCAGTGACTGCGTTACATAAAATTTTATCGATCAGCGACTTCGAACGCGAAGCAAAAAAACGTCTGCCCAAAGCCATCTTCGAATACGTGCGAGGTGGCACAGAAGACGAAGCTTCACTGAACGGAAATCGCGCCGTGTTTGATCAGTTGGTTTTTCGTGCGCGTGGTCTACGCGACGTTTCAACGCGCACCCAAGCTGTCACAATCTTAGGTCACACTTATGCAAGCCCTTTTGGTTTCGCACCAACCGGCGTGAACGCTATTGTTTGCCACGACTGCGATACGAAACTCGCGACTGAAGCCACGCGCTCACGACTGCCATACATCGTCAGCGGCGCTTCGAATGTTGCGATCGAGACTTTGGCTAAGCTTGCACCACACTGCTGGTATCAAGGTTATTTTCCGGGCGACCGCACACGCATCGGCAATATCGCTGACCGCCTTAAAAGCGCGGGGGTACAAACGATTGTTGTCACGATCGACACCTGCGTGGGCGCCAATCGTGAAAATAATCAGCGTAACGACTTTACGATTCCGTTTCAACTCACCACTAAACTGATTGGTAGCGGCTTGATGCATCCACGTTGGTTGCTCGAAGTGTTTGCGAAAACAATGTTCACGACCGGCACCCCGCGCTTTGTGAATATTTACGAAACCATGGGGCCGTCGATTACAGAAAACACGACAGACGGCTTTCGCGCCGGACGTGATCGCTTGACCTGGGAAGACCTGAAGTGGTTGCGAGAGCGCTGGGCGGGCCAGTTGATTGTCAAAGGGGTGATGCACCCGCAAGACGCCGAGCTTGCCGCTGCAACGGGCATGGATGCGTTGATTGTCTCTAACCATGGCGGACGACAACTGGATAGCGCGATTGCACCTCTGCAAGCGCTTCCCGATGTCGTTCGAGGCGTACCCGCAACCTTACCGGTCTTCATCGATGGTGGCTTTAGGCGCGGCACCGATGTGCTCAAAGCACACGCACTAGGTGCCAAACTGGTTTTTATGGGCCGGCCTCAGCTTTATGGTGCTGCGGTCGCAGGCTCTGCGGGTATCGCGAAGGTTGTCGATATTTTACGAACCGAAATAGATCGCGATATGGCATTGTTAGGCTGCAAAGACCTCAGTGAAGTGCGCGCAGACCTGATCACGGCGCGCGGTGCTCCGGATATATCGCCAGCCTCACTCACTTGAAGACTAAAGCGATCCGATTTTCATCAGGTCGTATACCGCCACGGCCGACACTGAACACAAGCTTCTTCACTGTCCGCTTGAAATCTGCCTAATCAAACGCTGCCTATGAACATAACCCTACAGCGTTCCCGATTTTGCGCATCGAATCTTACTAAATGGCAATGATCTAAA
Organism: uncultured beta proteobacterium; assembly: GCA_903932425.1. Taxonomy (GTDB): domain Bacteria; phylum Pseudomonadota; class Gammaproteobacteria; order Burkholderiales; family Burkholderiaceae_B; genus Zwartia. The sequence continues at coordinate 2,448 of CAIZGG010000026.1, forward strand.
TGATTAATTAGCGCTATTGTTAAAAGCGTCACCGGTTTGCGAGCAGCAAGCTCTCTGAATCGTGCAACGCAAAACAATAGTTTCTTGTGGATAAATAATTATGCGGATCTTGTTGATCGAAGATGAGCAAGATATGGCTCGTTACTTGATCAAAGCCTTGAATGAAATCCAATATGAAGTCATTCATGCGAGCGATGCCGCTGCGGGGCTTACCCTTGCGCTATCTGAGCAATGGGATCTGCTCATTGCAGATCGGATGTTGCCCTTTGAGCGGGACGGCCTCGAAATTGTCAAAGCTGTTCGTGAAGCTGGCAAACAGTTTCCCGTTTTGATCCTGAGTGCGCTTGCCAGCATCGGAGAGCGCGTGCGCGGCCTGCGCGAGGGCGGCGATGATTACTTAACGAAACCCTTCGCCATGTCAGAATTGACGGCAAGAATCGAGGCCTTGTTACGACGCAACGACCGCATCAAGCCCGAAAAAGCCGATAGCCACCTCATTGTGATTGCAGATTTAGTCATTAACTTACAAATTCGAAGAGCTTATCGAGCCAATAAACCAATCGTTTTGCAGCCTCGTGAATTTCATTTACTTGAATATCTAGCAAAGAATCAAGGACAAATAGTCACGAGAAACATGCTTTTGGAGTCGGTCTGGAATTTTCACTTTGATCCAGGCACAAATGTGATTGATGTCCAAATTAGCAGACTGCGCACCAAGGTGGACAAAGGCTTTGACCCCCCCCTGCTCCACACAATCCGAGGGGTCGGCTACAAGCTCGGCCTAGATTGAGAAGCGCAACCTTGCCAAACCGTAACGTTCATAACGCGTAATCGACAGACCGCGTCAGTATAATCGGTTCGCGTTTGATCAGGCTCATGATCACGACGACATTTGCTCTGAAGGACTTGAATGTTTTTGCGTAACAAACGATTTTTCTATGTCGCCCCCTTGGTATTGGCAGCCTCACTCTTAACATGTCTGAGTCTGTCATCTGCTGAAGAACCAGCGACCAAAGCAAGCTCATCGCTGACTGACAAAGACACAATTTCGATCACAGATAAGCAAGCAATACTTGTCAAAATTGAAACGGCACATGCGTACGAATTTGCTCAGCAACGACGTGCAATCGGTACCGTTGAGTTCAACCAAGAAAAGACCGTTCAAGTATTTAGCCAATACCAAGGCCGCATCAAGCAAGTTTTTGTCACAGCTGGAGACAACGTCACACTCGATCAGCCACTGTTCTCGATCGAAAGCCCAGACTTTTTGCAAGCGACCTCAAATCTCATCTCGACTGCTGGCGTACGTATCCAGGCAAATAGGGCTTTAGAGCGCGTCAAAAAAATGGCTGGCATTCAAGCATCCTCTCAGCGCGATTTAGACCAAGCTCTTTCCGATCAGCAAAGCGCAGAGGGAAACTACCGCGCCGCCCGAAGTGCGATGCGAATTTTTGGAAAAAATGACGCTGAAATTGATGCGATTATTTCGTCTAAAAAAGTAAACGCTGAAATAGTTATCTTTAGCCCAATCGCAGGACGAATCATCAGCCGCAATGCGCAACCTGGCTTGCTGGTGCAACCGGGCAGCGCACCGGCACCGATCGCAGTCGCAGACCAAACCACCATGTGGATCGTTGCAAACGTCCCTGAAACAGAGCTCGCTTTTATTAGAGAAGGCCAAGAACTCATTGCCTCAGTGAACGCACTACCCGGAATAACCTACCAAGGAAAAATCGTCAACATTGGCGCGACGGTAGATTCAGCGACACGTCGCGTTACGGTTCGAGCTGAAATCCCTAACATCGATAAAGTTTTACGTGCCCAAATGTTGGCAAGCTATGTCATCAAGACCAACGCGCCAGAAAAATCAATTGCAATCCCAACCGAGAGCATTGTGCGCGAAGGCGACGGCACCATAACAACCTTTGTCACGAGCGATGACAGAACCTTCAAGCGCAGAAGTATCACTACCGGTTTAACTCAAAATAATCGAGTTCAAGTGTTAACTGGCCTGTCGGCAGGTGAAAAAATCGCTTCAGATGGTGCGCTATTTTTAAGCAATGCCCTTGCACTGCAATCGCGCTGAGCCTTTACCCTCATGTATTCACGACACCTAAACGCTTAAAGGCATCCCTTGCTCCGTGGTCTGATTTTCTTCGCATTATCCAAGCGCTCGATCATTATCTGTGGTCTGCTTGTCTTCATTATTGGTGGCTTAATCGCTTTCACCAAATTAAACATTGAAGCTTATCCCAATCCAGCGCCCGTCATTTTAGAAATTACCGCGCAAGCACCAGGGCTTTCGGCCGAAGAGATGGAGTTGTATTACACACGCCCATTAGAAATCGGCTTGGCCACAACGCCCGGTGTAGACATCATCCGCTCAACGTCGTTTTACGGGCTGTCGTTCGTGCGCGTCACCTTCAAGTACGGCATTGATTATTATTTTGCCTACACCCAAGCGGCACTGAACCTACAACAGAAGGTCAACTTACCAAACAATATTCAGCCGCAAATCCAAGCCTCAAGCCTGGTAGGCGAGATTCTGCGCTACCAAGTTGTTGGGCCCGAGCATTTTGGCTTAACGAACTTACGCACGTTACAAGACTGGGTGATCACCAAACGCCTACTTTCAATTCCGGGCGTCGCCCAAGTAGTCGCTTGGGGCGGCACAACAAAAGAATATCAAGTGCAGGCTGACTTGCAAAAGCTTGAAGGCTATAACGTCACCATCCCGCAACTCATCACCGCGATTGCTAACTCAAACACGAACGTCGGTGGCAGAACCGTCAATATTGGCCAACAATCGGTCAACGTTAGAGGCCTCGGGCTGATCTCAGATCCCGCCGACATTGAGAACATTGTGCTCAGTCAGACCGGTACCGTTCCTGTACTCATCAAGGATGTCGCAGACGTCACAATCGGCTATGCACCGCGTTTAGGGCGTGCCGGTAAAAATAACGAAGACGACGTTGTCACGGGCGTTGTCGTCATGAATCGAACGCAACAAACGAACGATGTGATTGGACGCATCAAAACTGAGGTCGATCGGATCAATGCCGAAAGTGTTTTGCCGCCTGGCGTCAAGATTGAGCCTTATTACGAACGCAGCAGTTTAGTCAACGTCACAACACACACTGTTTTACACAACTTAGTTTTTGGCTGCCTGTTGGTATTTTTAATTCAATGGATCTTTTTGGGTGACTTACGAAGCGCAATTATCGTAAGCGCCAACATCCCGGTAGCCTTGTTTTTTAGCATCATGATCTTAGTGATGCTCGGCGAATCTGCCAATCTGCTATCCGTCGGCGCAGTCGATTTTGGGATCATTGTCGATTCGGCAGTGATCTTGGTTGAGAATATTTTTAGAAATTTTCAAAAGTCTGATGCAGAACAAAGACAGTTACTCATCGACAACCAGGCAACCGACGCGCACGGGGCGGCTACTCAGCAGACTCAACGCGGTTGGGACCATCGCCTAAAGATGATTATGCGCAGTGCCACCCAAGTCGATCGGTCTGTCTTGTTTTCATCGGCAATCACAGTCGCTGCGTTCATCCCATTATTCACGATGCAGGGTGTTGAAGGTCAAATATTTAACCCTATGGCGCGCACCTACGCCTACGCGCTCTTGGGCGCTCTGTTTGCAACCTTTACCATCACGCCAGTCTTAGCTTCGCTACTTTTGCCTAAAGTCATTCATGAAAAAGAGACGGTAATTGTTCATGCAATACGCAATAGTTATCGTCCAATCTTGCGTTGGGCTTTAGACAAACGCAAGACCACTGTCGGACTCGGTTTAGCATTTTTAATTTTTTCGATGCTGTTATTTCCGCGTATTGGCACTGAGTTTTTACCCGCACTTGAGGAAGGAAACCTCTGGATTAGAGCCTCAATGCCGTCGACGATATCGTTAGAAGCCGGTGTCGAACAAGTCAAGAAGATGCGCGAGATCCTTAAGACGCACGATGAAGTCATCACCGTTGTTTCGCAGCATGGACGACCCGATGACGGCAGCGATCCCGCAGGTTTTTATAACGTCGAATTATTTGTGACACTCAAGCCCTTTGAAGAGTGGCGCAGTGGCTATGTCAAGAGCATGTTAGTCACAGACGTACAGCAAGAGTTCTCCTCTCAATTTCCGGGGATCGAGTTTAATTTCTCTCAGTACATCCAAGATAACGTCGAAGAAGGCTTATCGGGCGTCAAGGGTGCAAATTCTGTCAAGATTATTGGCCCTGACTTAAATGTTTTAGAAAAGCTCTCAGATCAAGTCCTGCATGAAATGAGCACCATCAAAGGCGTCGAAGACCTAGGCGTTTTTCATGTATTAGGACAGCCAAATTTAAACATCAAAATCGATCGCGAAAAATCAGCTCGCTTTGGCTTAAATACTGGCGACGTCAATGCAATCATTCAAGCTGCCACAGGGGGTTACCAAGCCACCACAGTACTTGAAGGCGATCGTCAGTTTGGCTTAACCGTGCGACTAGCGCCGCGAGACCGCTCGGATATTGAAGCCATTCAAAGTTTAAAAATCAGCTATACAAATACTGCGGGCGGCATCACTTACATACCGCTATCCGAAATCGCAACCATCAAACTTGAAACCGGAGCCTCATACATCTTTCATGAGCGCAACCAGCGCTACATACCGATCAAATTTAGCGTTCGCGGTCGCGACTTAGGCAGTACTGTGACTGAAGCCCAAAATCGCCTCGAGAAAAATGTGATCTTGCCCACTGGCTACCGCTTTGACTGGTCGGGTGAGTTTGAAGAACTGCAACAAGCCAAAGCCCGTTTGCAGGTCGTACTTCCCATTGCGCTGGCGATCATCTTGCTTTTGTTATACACCCTGTTCAACTCCTTAAGAGACAGCTTACTGACTATCGCAGCGATCCCCTTCTCTATCGCCGGAGGAATCATTGCCCTCTATGTTTCAGGTCTTAACATGAGTATTTCAGCAGCCATTGGATTCGTCTCACTCTTTGGTGTGTCGGTTATGAATGGGATCCTTGTCATTAGCTATTTCAACGAACTCGTTGCTCAGGGTAAAGATACCGTCCAGGCCATGTACGAAGCGGCGGATCAACGCATGCGACCGATGCTGATGACTGCGCTTTCGGCTTGCATCGGTCTCTTACCTGCTGCGCTTTCAAACGGAATCGGCAGCGAGGTTCAAAAACCACTCGCGGTTGTCGTTGTTGGCGGCATGCTTCTTGGGCCCATCATGCTACTTATTGTGGCCCCGGCGTTGCAAGTCATTGTGATGCAGTGGTCAGACAAGCGGCAGAAACGAAAACTTGAACGTGCAGCGCAGCGTGGGGTGACGAAATGAGCGTATTCATGTCGAAGCCAAGGGTCATGTCAAAGCCAAGGGCTATGTCAAAGTCGAAGGATCAGTGGCTCAAACGTCAGGCACTGGTATCGTTTTGCTTATTGTTAAGCGGTTGCGCCGTTGGTCCTGACTTTTCGCGCCCGGCAGCCCCTCAAACGAGCAACCTTGTACGCGATCCGATTACAAAAACGGTTTCTAGTACGGGGCCAACCGGCCAAGCGCAAACCTTTGAGCGTAGCGTACCTCTTCAAGCAGAGTGGTGGAAGCTCTATGGTTCTGCAAAACTCAACGCCCTAATTGAGATGGCGCTCAAGAACAATCCAACTATTGACGCCGCTCGCGCTGCACTCAAGCAAAGTCAAGCTTACGCCTCGGCACAACGTGGCTATTTTTTCCCAACCGTTCAAACAAGTTTTGCACCAACACGTCAAGCAAGTTCGAACACGATCGCGCCAACACTAAATTCGGGTGACACCCCGTTTACCTTGAATACGGCACAGGTCTCTGTTGGTTTTTCACTAGATGTGTTTGGACTAAATCGTCGAACCCTTGAGTCACTTGAGGCGCAAGCAGAAAATCAAAGATTCTTGCTTGAAGCTGCAAAACTTTCGCTTGCAACCAATATCGTGTCCGCGGTCGTTCAACAGAGTGCCTTGCAGGCACAGCTCAAAGCTACCCAAGAAATCATCGCAGCAAGCAAGCGTTCATTGCATCTCTTACAGCAGCAAGCCGCAATCGGGCATGTTTCAAGAATTGACGTGGCACTCCAAGA
>CAIZGG010000027.1 GCA_903932425.1 uncultured beta proteobacterium
ACGCACACTCGCGCTGGACGTGTTGAACAGTTTTTTAAACGACCGCAGTCAACAATATCGCGGCGGGATTTCGTCTCCACTCTCTGCACCCACCGCCTGTTCACGTCTGTCAGCCTATCACGTGCGTGCGACCAAACGCGAGGTGGTTCATAAACATGGCTCTCGCAAACGTATGGCCCCCGTCAAACAAAAAACGGTCTCAGCACCCGCAGGTCAACAGCACACTCTAGATTTCTAATGTCAAATGATTCTTCGATGCGCGGCATCAGCAAACACAATCTACCCAGTAAAAACTGTCTGAGCTGTCTGCGCCCCTTTACCTGGCGCAAAAAGTGGGAGCGCGACTGGGACAACGTTAAGTATTGTTCTGAACGCTGCCGGCGCACAGCGACCGGAAAGAAGCCATGACAGCAATCTATTGGTTTCGCAACGATTTACGTCTGGTTGACCAACCGTCGTTTAAAACCGCGTGCTCACAAGCCACTCGTCTCTTGCCAGTCTATATTCATAACAGCGATCAGGTTGCGCCGACCCGCTGGGGCTTTGAGCGCTTGGGGCCACACAGAAAACAGACCCTGCACTCGGCACTGCAAGCACTGAAGGTGCAACTGCGTCAACAACAGAGCGATTTACTTGAGTATGTAGGCGCTCCGTGTCAAACGCTGATTGCACTAGCCAAACAAGTTGGTGCTGACACCATTTTTTGTGAAGAGATTGCTGCACCCGAAGAGCAACAGCAAGTGCTTAGGCTCAGGCAGGCGGGCTTGGCCGTCAACACTCTTTGGCACTCGAGTCTACTTGCACCGCAAGACTTGCCGTTTGCAATCGAGCAGCTGCCATTGGTCTTTACCGAGTTTAGGCTGGCCGTTGAGAAAGCTAACGTCATTGTGCGGCCACCTGAAGCCGCGCCCGCAGTCGTGCCACCGCTTCCTGACGGGTTTTTGCACAGCAGAACGACAAACCGTGATGGGACAGCTCTTTCGCCGTTTGAGGTTCTTGGCTCCTGTGCTTCGCTTGATTCGCTTGAGTCAACTGAGTCTCTTACTCAACCTGACGCGCGCAGCTCACTCACATTTGTAGCTGCAAACGATTTTGCCGGCACGTCAGGGGGGCTCAGACACGCCCAGCAATATTTTGAACGCAAACTGGCACGCAGCTATAAAGCCACTCGTAACCAATTATCGGGTTTAGATTATTCGACAAAATTTTCAGTGTGGCTGGCCTCGGGCGCGCTCTCAGCCAGAATGCTCTATAAACAGTTGCAAGACTTCGAGGCTGAGCATGGCGCCAATGACGGAAGTTATTGGATTTGGTTTGAATTACTTTGGCGCGATTATTTTAGATTTTTACATCTGAGGTTTGGTGCACAACTTTATCGGCGTTCGGGCCTACGCCAACCCGCAGCGTCTGAGCAAACGGGACAACACCGCGCCAAAGCAGAGTTCAGCGAAGGCATAACACAAGCGGGTGGCGCAGTCATCGCGACGCCGGCACAAGCTGAACAATTTAACCGTTGGTGTATGGGAGACTGTGGTGAGCCCTTTATCGACGCGGGGATGCGTGAATTAAAGCAAACCGGCTATCTTTCGAACCGATTGCGACAAGTTACGGCAAGTTATCTCATTCATACTCTAAAGCTTGACTGGAGAGCCGGTGCTGCATGGTTTGAGTCTCAGTTAATTGACTACGACGTGTATAGCAATCAAGGTAACTGGCTCTATATCGCGGGGCTCGGTACCGATCCGCGCGGTGGTCGAGCCATGCGAACAGACAAACAGGCGCACGAGTACGACCGCGATACCACTTACAGAAAACAATGGGGCACGCTTTGACAACCTTAAGACTGATCCTTGGTGATCAACTCAACCCTGAGCACTCGTGGTTTGTAAAGCCACGCACCGATGTCGTGTTTGCCTTGATTGAAATGCGCCAAGAGACAGATTACGTTTTACATCATGCGCAAAAGGTCATCGCGATTTTTGCAGGGATGCGGGAGTTAGCGCGTCTGCTGCAAGAGCGTGGCCATCGCGTGCACTACCTTTCGATTGATGACCCAAGCAATCAACAAAGCCTGACCGCGAATCTTGATACGCTGCTAGCCCGCTACGCGTGCACGCACTTTGAATATCAAGAGCCCGATGAATGGCGTCTTGATCAACAACTTCAGCACTACGCCAACGCTAGCGACCTTCACTGCGCTGCGGTGTCGAGCGAGCATTTTTATACAACGCGCTTAGAGGTGGCAACTTTATTTGCCGGACAGAAAACCTGGCTCATGGAAAGGTTTTACCGCCAAATGCGCACGCAACACAAAATCTTAATGCTCGATGCGAAGCGTCCGGTCGAAGGAAAGTGGAACTTCGATCATGAAAATCGCAAGGCTTGGTCGGGCACGCCTGCCGAACCCGCAGACCGACGCGCAAGGCATGATCATTCAGCCTTGTGGTCGAGCATTGAAGCTGCGGGTGTCCGCACGTTTGGCGCACCGAACGCCGAACACTTTACGTGGCCGTTAAACCGCGCAGAGGCCTTGGTCTGTCTGTCTGACTTTATTGAGTATGCGTTACCTCACTTTGGTGATTTTCAAGACGCCTTAAGCACAAAGGGGTGGCGACTGTTTCATTCTCTCTTGTCCTTTGCGTTAAATACAAAAATGCTCAATCCGCGCGAGGTCGTCGAGCGCGCGCAACAA
>CAIZGG010000028.1 GCA_903932425.1 uncultured beta proteobacterium
GGGCCCGTCTGGGATGGTCCCGGGCAGGTATTTTTAGGATCCAATCATGAAGACATTTGTGGCTAAGCCGCATGAAGTCCAACGTGGCTGGTTCGTGATTGACGCGAAGGGCAAAGTCCTCGGTCGTGTGGCCAGCGAAGTCGCACACCGTTTGCGCGGTAAGCACAAGCCAGAGTTCACACCCCACGTTGATACAGGCGATTACATCGTCATTATCAATGCAGCAGATATCGTCGTAACCGGTAACAAGACGCAAGATAAAAAATACTTCCGTCACACAACGTATCCAGGTGGTATTCGCGAAACAAACTTCGCCAAACTGCAAGAGCGTTTTCCGGGTCGTGCGATTCAAAAGGCCGTCAAGGGCATGTTGCCTAAAGGCCCGCTGGGTTATGCGATGATCAAAAAGCTCAAGGTCTATGCGGGTGCAGAACATCCTCATTCGGCCCAGCAGCCACAGACCCTCGAACTCAAAGGATAGGCCATGATCGGTAATTGGAATTACGGAACCGGCCGTCGCAAGACTTCGGTGGCTCGTGTCTTCATGAAAAAAGGTGCAGGCAAGATTGTTGTGAACGGCAAGCCCGTTGACGAGTACTTTGCTCGCGAAACTGGCCGTATGGTCGTGCGTCAACCGCTCGAACTGACTGGTCATTTAGCTTCGTTTGATTTTCATATCAATGTGCACGGTGGCGGCGAAAGCGGCCAGGCTGGCGCAGTGCGTCACGGTATTACCCGTGCGCTGATTGATTACGATGCAGCGTTGAAGCCTTCACTGTCTAAAGCAGGTCTGGTGACACGCGATGCGCGCGAAGTCGAACGTAAGAAAGTCGGTTTCCACAAAGCACGTCGTCGGAAACAGTTCAGCAAGCGTTGATCGAATCGCCCGAGGCTGCATTTTGGCCTCAGTGCAAAAAGACCGCGCAAGCGGTCTTTTTTTTGCATGTAATGAATTATTCGCATGGTTTTGTGCGGCAAGGACGTTTGCAACACGAATCCGACGAAGCGCTCTACCTTATCCAAATGTTGAGTCAGTAAGAACCCCTGTCTTTGAGTGTGGGGAGGATGTTAAAAATAAGTCATGCGAGCGTGGGATAATATTGCCTTCAAAGCGCCGCGTTTTTTAGTCGCTCGGCAGTTATAGATTCAGGGGTCTCGATATGACACAAGCTTTAGCAAAACGGATCAAAGTAGGTATCGTTGGTGGTACCGGTTATACCGGTGTTGAGCTCTTACGTATTCTGTCGCAACACCCCAATGTCGAGCTCACCGCGATTACGTCGCGCCAAGAAGATGGTATGCCTGTCGCGAATATGTTTCCCAATTTGCGTGGGCACGTCAAGTTAGCGTTTTCGGCCCCTGACAAAGCACCATTGACAGGCTGCGACGTCGTGTTTTTTGCAACGCCACACGGTGTGGCGATGGCACAAGCCCCCGAGTTGTTGGCCGCGGGCGTCAAGCTTATTGATCTGGCCGCTGACTTTCGCTTGCAAGACATTAAAGCTTTTGAAAAGTGGTACAAAATCCCGCACACCTGCCCTGACATTCTCAAAGAGTCTGTCTACGGGGTGGTTGAGCTTAATCGTGCCGCAGTTGCTAAGGCGCGCGTGGTTGGCAACCCCGGTTGTTACCCGACCACTGTTTTGTTGGGTCTGGCGCCCTTACTGGGTGGTAAACCTTTGATTGACACCTCTGACTTGATTGCCGACTGCAAATCAGGCGTAAGCGGTGCTGGGCGCAAAGCTGAAGTCGGTAGCCTGTTGTCTGAGGCGAGTGACAACTTTAAAGCGTATGGTGTCGCTGGCCATCGGCATCAGGCCGAAATCGACGAACAACTGCAACAGTTGGCCGGTGGGCCTGTTGGGCTGACATTTGTGCCTCACCTAGTGCCTATGATTCGCGGCATGTTCAGCACGATTTATGCTCGCATCTTGCCCGAAGCGCGTGGGGTTGATTTTCAGGCGCTTTTTGAAGCACGTTACGCCAACGAAAGTTTTGTGGATGTGATGCCCTTTGGTAGCCAGCCTGATACCCGGTCGGTACGCGCCTCAAACACCTTGCGTATTGCTTTGCAGCGCCCGGGTAACGGCGACCGGCTGATTATTTTGGTTGTGCAAGATAACCTTGTCAAAGGTGCTTCGGGTCAAGCGATTCAAAACATGAATTTGATGTTTGGTTTGCCCGAAAATACCGGCTTGAATCAAGTCGCGATTCTTCCGTAAAGTCTTCGAACGCATGGCGAAAGTGGTTGGGCGTGGGCATATTTGGTGGGCAACTGCCGGATTGCTCGCCTGCGCACTCGGTGGGCTTTTAGCAGTGGTCTTGCTTCAGGGCTCGGATATCGAAGTGCAACAATTGCGCCTGCGCACTGAGCGCGCTGAGTTGCTGCAAAAGCGTTCTGAATTTCAAGCCGAGCGCGCGCAAGTCGCCTCACAATTTCATCAGGCGCAACGCGCGTTGCTGACTGAGCGTGCCGCTCGCCTCGAGCTTGAAAAAATATTAGCAAGCACCCAGTCAGAGCTAGGTCGTACGCAAGACCAACTTGCTTTCTTTGAAGACCTGCTGCCGCCCGGCCCACAGGGGGCGCTCGACATTCGTGCGCTTGAGATTCAACAACATCCTGAAGGGTTGCAATACCGAGTTCTGCTGATGCGTAGCGGTAAAGTGACCAAGCACTTTGTCGGTGACTTGCAGTTTGTTGCCACAGGGCACTGTCACAATGCGGTGGTCGCATCAGAGCAACAGATGATTTTGCAGCCGCTATTGGCTTGGCCTTTGCCCGCAGTTGAGAAAGGGGTTGCCGCACAGCCTCAGCAATCAATGGCGCAGCGAGTGATGCCGCAACAGGTCGAGGCTGCGCAAACCGAGGCGCAGCAGACGGCCTTGCGCCTGGATTTTGCGCAGTTTCAACGTGGCCAAGGTTTGTTGGCGATTCCGCCAGGTTTTGTGCCAAAGTCTGTCACTGTACGGGTGCTGGAGGGTCATATTGTCCTTGCCTCTAGAGTGGTTGCTCTATGAATTGCGTAAGCACTTGCGGTATAGTTGACAAACGCACTCAAGTATCACGTCATTTAGTATCGTCCCACGGGACAGGAGTCACTCATGAGCATCACCACACAAACCGTTGATCTTCAAGCGCCACCTACGCCGATTCTGTTCACAGACTCAGCTGCGGCAAAAGTTAAAGATTTATTGATCGAAGAGGGTAATGCAAACCTCAAGTTGCGCGTGTTCGTGCAGGGCGGTGGTTGTTCGGGTTTCCAGTACGGTTTCACCTTCGATGAAGACGTGAACGAAGACGACACAACACTCGAAAAAAATGGCGTCGCGTTGTTGGTAGACCCAATGAGTTTTCAGTACTTAGTGGGCGCTGAAATCGATTACAAAGAAGACATCGAGGGATCACAATTTGTGATTCGTAATCCAAACGCTACAACAACCTGTGGTTGCGGCTCGTCGTTTTCAGTCTAAGCGCACGTCGCGTATCAGTTAAAGTTTGACTGCCTGCTGCTTAAACACATATCAGGCAGGCCAAGTCGCTCCAAGAATGCGTGCACCGCGCGCGCCTGTCACAGCGGGGTTGCCTGCAGCGACCCCATGTTGATGTGCCCAGGCAAGCCAGGCAAAGGCTAGGGCTTCAACATCTTGTGTGCCAACCCCCGCGCTGTCTGTTGTGGCAACTTCGCAGGGCAGCGCTGCCTGTAAGGCATGCCGCAGCGCGCTATTACGTGCACCACCACCGCACAGTAAGACCTCTTGTGCATCTGCTGCATAGGTGTTGATTGCTTGTGCCGCGGTTGTGGCAGTAAACGCACAAAGTGTTGCCTGCACGTCTTGTGGCGTTAAGCGGTGCCCTGGCTCAGGTCGCCCCAAGCAGTATTGCAGGCGCGGCTCAAGCCACTCAAGGTTAAAGAGATCGCGCCCTGTTGATTTGGGCGGCGGTAATTTAAGCCACGGCTCTGCGTCGTTTAATCTGTTTAGCAGTGCGTTGTTGACGCAACCTTGCGCGCCCCAGGCTCCGTCGGCGTCAAAACTTTGTTGCGTATGCTGCTGACACCAACTATCCATTAAGGCGTTTGCAGGCCCGGTATCGAACCCCAGAGGGGCAGCACCCGGCCGCAAGATTGTGATGTTGGCGATACCGCCTAAGTTCAAAATCACACGGGTATAGTCTGTAGAAAAAATACCAGCATGAAACACAGGTACTAACGGCGCCCCTTGGCCCCCCGCGGCTACATCTCTACTTCTAAAGTCGGCCACAACCGTAATGCCCGTTAGTTCGGCGAGCAAGGCGGGGGCGTTGAGCTGGATCGTATACCCGAGGCTCGGTTGATGGCGCACCGTTTGCCCGTGGGCACCAATCGCCGAAATTTGTGAGGCCGATAACTTGGCTTGCTTGAGCGTTTGGGCGACTAAGTCGGCGTAAAGTGCGACCAAAGCGTTTGCCGCAAGCGAGGCGCGCGCAAGTTCATCGGGCCCTGGGGTATTTAACTCAAAGAGGGTTTCGCGTAACGCGGGGCTAAAAGCACTTGCTGCCCGAGCTATGACGGTGGGCTTCCCCTTGGCATCAAACTGCGCAAGCACTGCGTCGACGCCATCAAGGCTAGTGCCCGACATCAGCCCAATGTAGTAAGACAAGCTCAAACCTTAGGCTAGCTTAGCGAACGGCGACGCTGCTGATTTCGGGTACGACCTCTTGAAACTTAGCGAGCACTTGCAGCTGTTGGCGGTATGGCGCAATCTCTTGAGCAAACTGAGCTCGGTGTTCGGGCTCAAGTGGAATCCCGGCCGGCATGGCTGCCGTCGCAGTCAGCGGATCAATCGGCTTATCAGCCACTCTGAATTCGTAATGCAGATGCGCCCCGGTCGACCAGCCGGTTGAGCCGACGTAACCGATTAACTGCCCCTGTGACACTTTAGTGCCCACTGTGATGCCATCGGCAAAGCGACTTTGGTGTCCGTATAGAGTCGTGATTTTGCTATGGTGCTTCAAAATGATTGTGTTGCCGTAACCAAAGTGCCAACCAGCTAGTTGCACGACGCCATCCGCGGTCGCGTGAATCGGTGTGCCGGTTGGGGCGACGTAATCAACCCCGGGGTGATGCCCGGACCAAGCTTGATTATTGGCGATTGTACGCAGCCCAAAAGTTGAGCTGACGCGCGAAAACTTAATCGAATTGCGCAGGAAGGCGCCGCGCAAGCTCTCGCCTTCGAGGTCGTAATAACTACCTGCTTTGCCATCTTGGCTGAACCAAACTGCGGTTGAGGTTTTGCCTTTATTGACAAACTCAACGGCTAACACGCGCCCCGGACCCGCTGGGCGGCCTTCAAACGTGCGGTTTTCGTAGACAACACGAAACTGGTCACCGCGATGAATGCCGCGAAAGAAGTCAATCTTGCTGCCAAGCACTTCGGCCATCTGCATGGTGATGCCGTCCGGGATCCCAGCCGCGTCTGTTGTTGCGAACAAAGAACGCTCGATGGTTCCCACGGCAACTTCAATATGGACTTCGCTGGGGAGTTCGAGTTCTTGAGCGTTAAAACCGTCAGCAGTTGCGTTGATTTGTAACAGTTTGACTGTGGGTTGGCCGGTGGCGTCGCTCGTGGGAGTGTGAAAATAGCGAACCCATTGCAGCTGACCGTTGTGATCGGTTGCGGCCTGCACCGAGCGACCTGGTACAAGCTTGCTGGCAAAACGAACTTTGGGTTCTTTGGCTAAATAGGATGACAGGTTTGTATCGCCGATATCTAGGCGCTTGAGGATGGTGGCGATGGTATCCCCAGAGCGAATGCGTGTTTCGGTTACGTAGGGTGTGTTCGGCGCTGTTGCCGTGTGCTCGGCGGGTGTTGGATCTGCCTCAAGAGGAAACGGCAGTACATTTTGGACCAGGCTTTGTTCGGGTGGGATGGGCTCTGCAGGCGCTGGTTGCACCATGCCAAGGGCGGCTGCACCAATGCACAATAGCAAGACAGCGCTTAACAATAGGCTGCGCAGCAAGCGCGAACCGGCAGTCGGCTGGCCTGCCGAGCCTTGTTCGTTGATGGCGCCTGCCCCTGTAGTGGCTAGGTCGTTGTGTTGAGTCATTAAGCGATAATCCTGTTTAGCTGGGTCGTGCACGCAGCCCCTCGCGATTACACTTGGGGGCGCTTAGCGCATTGCGTAGGGTTTGCGTATGATGTTAGGCAAAGCCCTTGCAAGAAAACAACAATGTTAGCCCATTTTGTACTGCTAAGTCTTTTTTTTATTATTTTTATTACACATAGTGGCTTTTTTCTGATATGTCAACGCAAAAATATACGATCACCCAAGACACCGAAGCTCACCTGCGTGTCGCCCTGCGCGGCTGCGACGAGCTCTTGGTTCAGGCCGAGTTTGCTCAAAAGCTGGCCCGCAGCCAGGCGACTGGGATCCCGCTCAGAATTAAGTTAGGCTTAGATCCTACGGCACCAGATATCCATCTGGGCCACACGGTTGTGCTGAATAAGATGCGGCAATTGCAAGACTTAGGGCACACCGTCATTTTTTTGATTGGCGATTTCACGTCAATGATTGGCGATCCCTCGGGCCGCAACACCACGCGCCCTCCGCTGACACGCGAGCAAATCGCTGAAAACGCCAAAACATACTACGCTCAGGCAAGCTTAGTTCTTGATCCTGCTAAAACTGAGATTCGCTATAACTCAGAGTGGTGTGATCCTTTGGGTGCGCGCGGCATCATTCAGTTGGCCTCCCGCTATACCGTGGCTCGCATGATGGAGCGTGATGACTTCACCAAGCGCTTTAAAGGCGGGGTGCCGATCTCGGTGCACGAGTTTTTGTACCCCTTGATGCAGGGCTACGACTCGGTGGCGTTGAAATCCGATCTTGAGCTTGGTGGCACCGATCAAAAATTTAATCTGTTAGTCGGTCGCGAGCTGCAAAAAGAGTACGGTCAAGAGCCACAATGTATTTTGACTATGCCCTTGCTCGAAGGTACCGACGGCGTCGAAAAGATGTCTAAGTCCAAAAATAATTACATCGGGATTGGGGAGGCGCCCGATTCGATGTTTGGCAAACTGATGTCGATCTCTGACACCTTAATGTGGCGTTATTTTGAATTACTGTCTTTTGACAGACTCGAAGACATCGCCAAGCTGCGTGCCGCAATCGAGGCCGGACGTAATCCTCGCGATGCAAAAGTACAGCTCGCCCAAGAGATCATCACCCGTTTTCATTCGAAGCAGGCCGCACAAGACGCTCTGGCCAATTTTGAAGCCAGATTTCGCGACGGGGCGATCCCCGAGGATATGCCTGAAATCACGGTGGCAGGGGCTCCGCTTGGGGTGCTCAAGGTATTACGCGAGGCAGGTTTGGTGGCTTCGGGTGCCGAGGCGCAGCGCAACGTTGAGCAAGGCGGCGTAAAAATCGACAGCGTTAAAGTCGAAGACAAAGGCTTGCAGCTGCCCGCTGGCACGTATGTGATTCAGGTCGGTAAGCGCAAATTTGCACGGGTCACTCTGGCATAGTGTCTGAAAGACTCGTGGTGCTGGCAGGGGTATGGGAGTTGCGCTCCGGCGAGACGCCGCTAGGCGCAGTACACTATAGCCAACCAATTTTGCACGTTCGCCAGGAACCCCTATGTTTGACCGTAAATTGACCCTTGATCGCGTTGATCCAGCCGTTTGGGCTGCTATCCAGCAAGAAGACACTCGCCAAGAGCAGCATATCGAACTGATCGCGTCTGAAAACTACGCTAGCCCTGCTGTCATGCAGGCGCAGGGTACCCAGATGACGAACAAGTACGCAGAGGGCTATCCTGGCAAGCGTTATTACGGTGGTTGCGAGTACGTCGATATCGTCGAACAACTGGCCATTGATCGTTTAAAGGCGTTGTTTGGCGCCGAAGCAGCCAATGTGCAACCTAACTCGGGTTCGCAGGCGAATCAGGCCGTGTATCTGGCGTGCTTAAAGCCGGGTGACTCAGTGTTGGGGATGAGCCTGGCCGAAGGCGGCCACTTGACGCATGGCGCAAGTGTGAATGCCTCGGGCAAACTGTATAACTTTCATCAGTATGGTTTAGATGCCAACGAGGTGCTTGATTACGCAAAAGTCGAGCAATTGGCCAAAGAGCACAAACCAAAACTGATCGTGGCGGGTGCGTCAGCGTACTCATTACGTATGGATTTTGAGCGTTTGGCTCGCATTGCCAAAGATAGCGGTGCTTTGTTGCTTGTGGATATCGCGCATTATTCGGGCTTGGTGGCTGGCGGCGCTTATCCGAACCCTGTGCCGCACGCAGACTTTGTGACCTCAACGACGCACAAGTCGTTGCGTGGCCCACGTGGCGGCGTCATCATGATGAAAGCCGAGCACGAAAAAGCTATTAACTCGGCGATTTTTCCAGGCATTCAGGGTGGCCCCTTGATGCATGTGATCGCAGCAAAAGCGGTGGCGTTTCACGAGGCTGCAACCCCTGAATTTAAAACCTACGCGGCACAGGTTGTGAAAAATGCGCAAGTGTTGGCGCAGACCTTAGTCAAGCGTGGTTTGCGGATCGTTTCTGGCCATACTGAAAGTCATGTGATGCTGGTTGATTTGCGCGCCAAGGGTGTCAACGGTAAAGAGACCGAAGCCGTTTTGGGTCAGGCTCACATCACCGTAAACAAAAATGCAATTCCTAACGACCCCGAAAAACCATTTGTTACAAGCGGTATTCGCTTAGGTACGCCTGCAATGACCACACGTGGTTTCAAAGAAGCCGAGGCTGAGCTTACCGGTAACTTGATCGCTGATGTGCTTGATAATCCGCGTGACGAAGCCAACATCGCAGCCGTGCGTGCACGAGTCAATGCGTTGACGGCAGGCTTCCCGGTTTATCGATAATTAGGTAAATGGCGTCATGACGCCTGCAATGTTTTCGATCAAAGCCTTGATGTGTCCGATCGCTCTCGTAAATGAGGCGAGACAGGCTGCCGTGTCCGCACAGCTGCCTTTAAGTTTAGGACTCCGATGAAGTGTCCCTTTTGCGGGCATCCTGATACGCAAGTAGTTGACTCGCGCGGGGCTGACGAGGGCGATTTTATTCGCCGTCGCAGGCGCTGCGTTGAGTGTGACCGGCGCTTCACCACCTACGAGCGTCCAGAGCTTTCGATGCCCTCAGTGGTAAAACGTAATGGTAGTCGGCACGATTACGAGGCCGGAAAATTACGCGCAAGCTTATCGCTTGCCTTACGCAAACGCCCGGTCAGTACCGAAGACGTGGATGCCGTTGTCATGCGCATTGAAGACAAGTTGCTGACAAGTGGCGAACGTGAAGTGTCTACCGAATTTTTGGGCGAGCTGGTGATGGCCGAACTTAAAAAACTTGATAAAGTGGCCTACGTGCGCTTCGCTTCTGTTTATAAAAGCTTTGAGGATATCGGCGAGTTCGTTGAGGCGATTCGCGAGATGCAGGGCCCACCATTGCGGCGTAAGACATGACCCAGCCCTCTGCGCGCGCGCTTGATATGCGTAATCCTGATCAAGATGTTTTTTTTATGCGTCAGGCGCTTGCCTTGGCCGAGGGGGCGCTATATGTGCCTTCGCCTAATCCGCGAGTAGGTTGTTTGATCGTACGTGATGGACAAGTGTTGGGCCAGGGTGCGACGCAAGTTGTGGGCAGCCACCATGCCGAGATCATGGCGTTAAACGACATGAAAGCAAAGGGCTTGAATGCTCAGGGTGCAACGGTATACGTCACGCTTGAGCCCTGCAGCCATCATGGCCGTACGCCGCCTTGCGTCGATGCGTTAATCGCGGCAGGCCCCAGGCGTGTGGTGTTTGCACACTTTGATCCTAACCCTAGCGTTGCGGGTCGCGGTATGCGCGCTTTGCGTGAAGCTGGGATTGAAGTCAATGTGGGCGTGTGTGCGGATTTAGCGCTTGAGCTGAACCCAGGCTTTGTTTCGCGCATGACGCGTGGCATGCCTTATGTCTGGATGAAAGCGGCTGTGTCGCTTGACGGACGCACGGCGTTAAACAATGGCGTCTCGCAATGGATTACGGGCCCCGAGGCGCGCGCCGACGGACATCATTGGCGCGCACGCAGTTGCGTGGTGCTAACGGGCATTGGCACGGTTCGTGCCGATAATCCAAAAATGAATGTGCGGCATGTGGTGACGCCACGTCAACCCAAGCGCGCAGTGATTGACCCTGGGTTTGAGATTGCTGAAGATGCGGCCGTGTTGGCCGGTGGCGAGGCGTTTGTGTTTGTGGGCGATCACAATCCTGACAAGGCTGCACGCTTAGCTGCACGTGGTGTGCAAGTGGTGTGTGTGCCAGAAGCTGCTGCACCACCAGTGGGTCAGGCGCGCCGTCGCATTGATATGCGCGCGATGATGCAGTGGCTGGCCGCGCAAGGGCATAACGAAATTCATTGTGAAGCCGGCTCGGGCTTAAATGGCGCGTTGCTTGATGCCGGCTGTGTCGACGAGTTGCTGGTGTACATGGCACCGATGCTGCTAGGCGAAGGTAGAAGCATGGCGCAGTTGCCAGTGCTCACGAAACTTGAAGGCGCAAAGCGTTTTGAGTTTACTGAGGTCAAGCAGTTAGGTACAGATATTAGAGTGCGGGCGCGCCTGCCTGAGCGGTGGCGCGAACTGATGCAAAGCATTCACTTAATCGAAAGCAACACGGGTAAGGTGCAATAAGATGTTTACTGGAATCGTCGCGGCTGTTGGTCAGATTCAAAGTATCGAACCCTTTGCGGGTGACAAAGCTGATACGGGCGTCCATATCAAGATTCATGCAGGTGGTTTAGAGTTGGGCGACGTAGGCCTTGGCGATTCGATCGCGATTCAAGGCGCTTGTATGACGGTGGTGTCTAAGCATGCTGAGGGGTTTTCAGTTGATGTGTCACGCGAAAGTTTGCGACTGACCATGGGGCTTGATGCTCTGGGCCCTGTGAACCTAGAAAAATCCTTGCGCATCGGCGATCAGATCGGTGGGCATTTAGTGTCGGGCCACGTAGATGGCTTGGGCGAGGTCGTTAAATTTGAACCCGTGGGCGAGTCGTGGGAACTTGTCGTACAAGCCCCCGCTGCGCTTGCAGCTTTTTTGGCTTACAAGGGATCGATCACTGTGAATGGCGTGAGCCTGACCGTGAACCGTGTTGAAGATGTTGAAGGTGGCACGCGCTTTAGTATCAATCTGATCCCGCACACAATTGCCGTGACTACCTTGCAACACCTAAAGGTTGGTCAACGCGTCAATCTTGAGGTGGATACGATCGCACGCTATGTGCAACGGATGTTGTCGTTGCCGAAATAGCTGGGATATGTCGCGAAATCGTTAATCGCGACACTTTATTTGTCGCGAATGGTTATTCCCTCAGTTAAAACCATAAACGAGCAAGCACCAACACCAGTCCGCCCACGCAAAGCACCGGCAAAGGGTTGATTTTTTTAAAGCGCCAAAAGATCCCAGCTGAAGCCGCTGCAATCAACCACGGCGTGACACCGCCCGAGGTTGAGCGCAAGATAATCATCGCGCTGGTCAGTAACAGCCCCGAGGCCAAAGGGGCGAGGGCGTTTTGTACGATTGCTGTCCAAGGCCGGTCGTGACTTTTGTGCCAAGCGCGCGTCACAAAGTATGCCAAGATCGTTGAGGGTCCAAACAGCGCGATCGAAGCGACCAAGGCACCTTGCCAGCCGCTAACCTGCCAGCCAATTAATGTTGCTAATAAGGCGCCCGGACCAGGTGCTGCGCGCGAGATTGCAAACAAATCGATAAATTGCGCATGTGTCAGCCAATGATAAATATCGACGGCCTGCAGATGCATATCGCCCACGACACTTTGCCCGCCGCCTACCGAGATCAGCGAAAGCGGCGCAAAGACAACGAACAAATCCAAGTAGATGTTTGAAGTTTTCATCAGGCGGGTGGCTTGGCTGATTTGGGGCTGATACGTTTTTGGTGGATATTCGCAAATACGATTCCGACAAGCGCTAGCCCCAAAATGACGGGTACTAGTGGCAACTTCAATAAAAACAGCCCAATAAAAACTGAAACACTGAGCGCGAGTGGCCACAGCCCCAAGCGATAGGATCGCTTGAGCCCACGTATCCCAACCGAAGCCGTGAGCCCCATCGCGCTGGCCGCCAAGCCTTCAAGAAAATCGTGAATCCAGCCGATCGAACCTAAATCAAGCAAGACAATACTAAGTAGTACTGCCAAGATCATTGGAGGGACCAGTAGCGCCATCACCGCGATTAGGCCTCCCATGCCCCCGCGTAATTTGTGGCCGATATGCAAGGCTAAGTTGGCGACATTAGGCCCCGGCAAGATCTGGCTGATCGTGAGCGCGCTCATGAACTCGTCTTCAGTCAAAAAGTGATAGCGATCGACAAAATCACGATACATCCAGCCCGAAATACCGCCACCAAAACTGGTCGCGCCGATTTTGGCAAACAAAATGAACAGCAGCCCGAGGGTTGGGGCTGGCTTGGGCGAGGCCGGGGGCGTTGGGGTGAGCGTGCTGGCTGACATGGACGCTAGTATAGGCATCGGCGGCCTAGGCTGCAGCGGTGTTGGGGTGCTCGGGCGGTATACCTGCCTCTGTTAGAATGCGGGGCTTGTTATGGCAGCGGACAGGTGGCCGAGCGGTTGAAGGCGCACGCCTGGAAAGCGTGTATACGTTCATAGCGTATCGGGGGTTCGAATCCCCCTCTGTCCGCCAGTATCCGTTGAAGTTCAATGGGTTACGTGATAACAACCTGATTGTCCCACAATCGTTCCCACAAAACTAGCCTAAAGTTTGGCTGGTAGTAAGACAAAGTGACGGGGATCACCCCACACCGTAAATTCACCGTTCAATCCAAAATTTCCGAGACATCTTGAATGTCTTCTAGTTCTGACCTGACTTTAATGGTCACGGTACGGTCACGGTCTTGGATTACGGTAGCCACACGGTGCAAATCACGATTAAAGGTCACGGTAGATTTCACGGTGCAATCCACGGCTGAGCTGATGGTGCAATCCACAGTGCTGACCACTATCAGGGGTGTATGGTGAACGGAGCGTGTTGACGCTGACCTTGAACCATAACTGCTCACGATGCTTACGCCTTGCCAAAACCGTCGGGTGAGTGTTGACTGCCGATGACGAGGTGATGTGTGTGTGAAAAGTATGGAGGTAATGGAGGCAAAATGGTCTTTTTCACAAACTATTTTTATATATA
>CAIZGG010000029.1 GCA_903932425.1 uncultured beta proteobacterium
GATTGATCGTTTCCATGCTCTGGCTCCATCATTAAAGGTTCATACCCTGATGGCTAAATAGTAGCCTGTCGCACCTAAATTGGCATGATCTAGATCATGGCGACTTGAGTATTTCTGAGCGTTTACAGACTTTTTGTGGTTTCCGGCAACGTAGCCTAAATGCTGAACGATTGATCGATTCAAATGAGCGGAATTTGCGGGCGACTTTAACAAGTAGAGCGTTTCCCGAATACTGTTGAAGGTATCTAAAGACATGACGATAGCGTCCCGCGCATCGCTACGAGCAATAATCGTGAAATCGCCCTCAGCGACTACTTGATCAATCACCTGTTTTAATTGATTCTTGGCGTCAGAAAATTTCACGACTCGCATTTGACCAATATCCTTTTTATCAACGCAACGCCTTATACCGAATACGTTTAGGCGCAGCACCGGCTTCACCTAAACGACGGCGCTTGTCAGCTTCATACTCTTGATAGTTACCGTCAAAGAACACGGCCTGTGAATCACCCTCGAACGCCAGGATATGCGTGGCGATACGATCTAAGAACCAGCGATCATGGCTGATCACCATGACCGAGCCGGCAAACTCAAGCAAGGCGTCTTCGACGGCGCGCAGTGTTTCAACGTCGAGGTCGTTTGAGGGTTCGTCAAGCAGCAACACGTTGCCGCCAGTGATGAGGGTTTTAGCCAAGTGCAAGCGGCCACGCTCACCGCCTGATAATTGTCCCACCATCTTGCCTTGATCAGCGCCTTTGAAGTTAAAGCGCCCAAGGTAAGCACGTGCGGGCATTTCAAAACGACCTACGGTCAAAATATCGGCGCCATCGGCAACCGAATCAAAAACGGTTTTATCGTTGGGCAAGGCATCGCGCGATTGGTCCACAAACGCGATTTTTACTGTTGAACCAATATTGACCTGACCGCTATCGGGCTTTTCTTGACCCGCAATCATCCGAAACAAGGTTGATTTACCGGCACCGTTCGGACCAATAATCCCAACGATCGCACCGGGCGGCACGCGAAAGCTTAAGTTATCAATCAACAAGCGATCACCAAAGGCTTTGCTGACATTGACGAACTCAATTGCCTCGTTACCTAAGCGCTCTGCCACGGGGATGAAGATTTCTTGTGTCTCGTTACGCTTTTGATATTCGTGCGAAGACAACTCTTCAAAACGCGCCATACGCGCCTTGGATTTTGCCTGGCGGCCTTTAGCATTTTGACGTACCCACTCGAGTTCTTTCTTGATGGTTTTTTGACGCGCAGACTCAGTCGACTCTTCGGTTTTTATGAGTGCATCTTTTTGCTCAATCCACGAACTGTAGTTGCCTTTCCAGGGGATACCATGACCACGGTCAAGCTCAAGAATCCATTCAGCCGCGTTATCCAAAAAATAACGATCGTGGGTCACGCCCACCACGGTGCCGGGAAACTTAGACAAGAACTGCTCAAGCCACTCAACGCTTTCAGCGTCTAAGTGGTTGGTAGGCTCGTCAAGCAGCAACATGTCGGGCTTAGACAGCAACAAGCGGC
>CAIZGG010000030.1 GCA_903932425.1 uncultured beta proteobacterium
CCGACGTTGAGCCGCTTGCGGCTGCGGGTGCCAACGATCACTGGCGCTTATGCGTAGCCCCCATGATCGATGTCACTGATCGGCATTGCCGGTATTTTCATCGCTTGCTTGCGCCTCGTGCACGGCTTTACACCGAAATGATTACCACGGGTGCGTTGTTGCATGGCGATGCGCAACGTCATCTCGACTTTAACGAGCAAGAGCATCCGGTCGCCTTGCAGCTTGGCGGCAGCGAACCGGATGCCTTGGTGGCCAGCGCAAAACTAGGGGTTCAGGCGGGCTATGACGAAATCAATTTGAATTGTGGCTGTCCGTCTGAGCGGGTGCAAAAGGGCGCCTTCGGTGCTTGTCTGATGGCTGAGCCTGAGTTGGTGGCGGATTGCATCAAAGCGATGCAAGATTCGGTCAGTGTGCCGGTAACGGTCAAGCATCGGCTAGGTTTAGACAAAAACGAATCGTACGATTTTGTGCGTGATTTTGTTGGCACTATTTACGATACGGGCTGTCGGGTTTTTATTGTTCATGCGCGTAATGCGGTCTTGAAGGGCTTATCGCCTAAAGATAATCGCGAGGTGCCACCGCTGCGTTATGACCACGCTGCCAAACTCAAGCTTGATTTTCCAGATGCTGTGATGGTGCTAAATGGTGGACTGACCACCTTAGCTGACTGTGACGCTGTGTTGCCAGGGTTTGACGGTGTGATGCTGGGGCGCTCGCCCTGGCATGATCCGTCAGTTTTGTCGCGTATCTCTCAGGCCTGGTGGCCACAGTTGCCGGTCAATTCTGAGGCTGAAGTGATCGAGGCTTTGGTAAATTATGCGGCTGCGCAAATTGCGGCGAAGGTGCCGTTACGCATCGTTGTCAGGCCACTACTTGGCTTGTTCAATGGCCGCTCTAATTCGCGTATCTGGCGACGGATGTTGTCGGACTCTAAACTCTTAAAGCAGGATGATCCAGAGCTGATCCGTTTGGCCTGGCAGCAAGTCGGTGGCGATGCGACCCGTCGGCAAAACACATAAGTAACGTCGTCATCCAGGCAAGGGCCGTCGAACTAGTTTTGGTTTTTGTCGCTGGGTTCTTTGTCGCTGGGCCAATCGCGAATATAAGCTTTGAGCATTGAGTTTTCAAACTTTTGCGCGGCAGCAATTGCTTGGGCCATGTCATAAAACGAAATGACCCCTAACAACATTTCACCATCCATTACCGGAACATAGCGGGCGTGATGTTCGAGCATCAATCGCTGCACCTCGGTGGCCAGGGTGTCTGGGCTGACGCTCACAGGCTGTTGATCCATCAGGGCACCGATGACCACATCGCCAATTGTTCCGTGCTGCTGGCTTAAATAACGGATGATTTCGCGAAAGGTGAGCATGCCGACGAGTTGGCCACGTTGCATGATGACAAGCGAGCCAATGTCGTGCGCACTCATGGTTTCAAGGGCTTGAGTGACTAAGGTGTCGGGTGTTGCGGTGAAAAGCGTGTGGCCCTTCACTTTTAGAACTTCACTGACTTTTAGCATGCTTGTCTCCTGCGTTGCTGCTCACTAGCGGTGATTGTAGTGGGTGAGTCAGGGTGCTGTCATGGTGGGCTAAAACCTCGGTAAGTGTAGGGTCGGCCTGATGCGTGATCAGTTGGCTGAGCGCCTGCGCTAAAAACGGCTGCTCAGCGAGCTTGATCGAGGCGCGGTCTAGGGCGAGTTGATCGACCAGCGGGCCAAGTGTCGTGCGCTCTGGATCGCAGGCTAACAGCCAGCGTTCGCTTTTCGCATCTGGCGCGACAGCCACTAGGCCCATTGCGCTGAGGCAATTTAGGCGCTGTTCGAGCACATTGATTGGTAGACCTAAGCGTCTGATCAGGTCGAGGCTGCTGCAACCTGGCGGCGTGCCACCGCGGGCCTCACTGAGTACCTTTAATACTGATAACGCGTCCATCAAGGCCGCACCGGGTCTGACGTCGGGATCTAATTGGCCAAGCCGCAAAAGCGGTAGATTGGCAGCGACAATGGCGCCCGTCAAGATTCCAAGCCAACACAGGTAAATCCAAATCAAAAAAACGGGCAGAGTCGCAAAAGCGCCATAGATCATCGTGTAAGTTGAAAAGCGCGCAACGTAGTAGGCGAAGCCGATTTTCATCGCCTCAAGGATCAGCGCGCAGACGAAGCCGCCCATCAGGGCGTCGCCCCGATGGACGCGCGTGTTGGGCACCACAATAAACAGCGCCGCAAAGGCGAGTGCTCCGAATAAGACGGGTAATAACTTAATCCCGACTTCTAGCAGCACTGGAATATGGGCCAGTAAACCTAGTGATTCACGCGCTAAAAAAGCAGTTGTGTAAAGACTGGCGCCGGTCAAGACCGGCCCGAGGGTGATGACTGCCCAGTAGACGATCAGGCGTTGCGTCACGCGGCGCTGTCGATCGACCCGCCAAATTGTATTCAGTGCCGACTCAACCGACATGATCAAAAATACGACGGTGAGTACTAAAAAACCACCGCCAATCGCGGTCAGACGCGACGCTTGCGCAGCAAACTCATTGAGGTAAGACATGATGTTGTCTGACACACTAGGCGGCATCAGGCTATTGGCCATGAAGGTTTGAAGCGCGTCGCTGAACTCTTTAAACAAGGGAAACGCAGTAAATAACGAAAGCACCACGGCCAGCAAGGGCACAATTGACAGCACAGTTGTAAAGGTCAGGCTGGCAGCAAGTTGCAGGGTGTTGGCCTGAGCGGCCCGTTGCAAGGCCAGCCTAAGGACTTGACCTAAGCCGCTGAAATGACGAGTCATGTGTTTTTTTGTGAAATGTTGCTTTGCATGGGACTGCATGCGAATCTCCGGTCTGCAGGCGATAATAGCAGCGTCGCCCCCATTCGGGCGTGTTACCGCCTTTCCTTTTGGCCTATCTGAGCGCAGCAAACACGATGCCCGAGATCAATCCTTCGCCTCAACCCGTTACTGTCCTAAATGTTGCGCTGCAACGCACTGCTGCGGTCAGTTTGTTTGGGCTTTTTTTGCTATGTGTGCTTTGGGAGATCTGGTTGGCACCACTCAAGCCCGGCGGCACGCTACTGTTTTTAAAAGCGTTACCGCTGGCTTTTGCAATGCGCGGTGTCTTACGTGGCAGTCTGTATACGATCCAGTGGGCATCGATGTTGGTGTTGCTGTACCTGATGGAGGGGGTGGTGCGGGTGATGTCTGATCCGCCCGGGCCCTCGATCACGCTGGCTTGGATCGAAATCGCCTTCGCAACAGCTTTCTTTTTTAGCTCGATTTTTTATGTGCGCCCCGCTAAACGGGTAGCCAAAGCTCAACAAAAAGCTGAGAAGCAGAAAGAACAATTGAATAAAACCAAGGTTTGATTGTTATCTCATCAAAACGCTGAGAAGTAACAACAACAGTTGAATAAGACCAAGTCTTGATGCTTGACACTGAAACACTGCACTGGTAGCCCGAACACTATGACGTTATCTTCTTCTTTTGCGGCACTCGTCAAACCCAATTCGTTTGCGAACTTGCCCTCAGATTTTTACACGCGCTTGCCCACTACGCCCCTGACTGCCCCACGCTTGGTTCACGCGAGTGCTGAGGTTGCTGCGCTGCTTGGGTTGGCGCCCGAAGCACTGGTGACCCAAGAGTTTCTTGATGTGATAAGTGGTACTCAACCAATGCCTGGTGGCGATACGCTGGCGGCTGTTTACAGTGGACACCAGTTTGGCGTTTGGGCCGGTCAACTGGGAGACGGGCGAGCGCATTTGCTGGGTGAGATCCAGGGCCCCAACGGCAGTGTTGAGCTGCAATTAAAAGGCGCAGGAATGACGCCGTACTCTCGCATGGGGGATGGCCGAGCCGTATTGCGCTCTTCGGTGCGCGAGTATTTAGCGAGCCACGCAATGCGCGGGCTTGGCATACCCACCACACAGGCGTTGTCACTGGTGTCTGCGCGTAACCCTGTGAGGCGTGAAACCCTTGAAACGGCGGCAGTGGTGGCTCGGACGGCACCAAGTTTCATCCGCTTTGGTTCGTTTGAGCATTGGGCCGCGCGCAGGCGGCCCGACCTATTGCGCACTCTTGCTGACTATGTCATTGATCGGTTTTACCCCGAGTGCCGTGACGCGAGCGCTTCCGCCCTCGGCGGCGCCGTCAAAGACTACGAGCCCTATGTGCAATTATTACGCGCCGTTGTGCGACGCACAGCAACGCTGATGGCAGGTTGGCAAGTGGTGGGTTTTTGTCATGGGGTGATGAACACTGACAACATGTCGATTTTGGGGTTGACGCTTGATTACGGCCCGTACGGCTTTATGGATGGGTTTGACGCGAAACATATTTGCAACCACACCGACAGTGGCGGGCGCTATGCATGGCACGCCCAACCCGCGGTGGCGCACTGGAATCTGTATCAACTCGCCAACAGTCTGCACGAAATCGTGCCAGATGCCGAGCCGTTAAAAGCAGCGCTTGATGAATACGAGGGCTGTTTTTTAGGCGCGATGCAGACTCAGATGAGCCAAAAGTTAGGCTTAGCTACCTGGCAGGTGGGCGATGAAACCTTAATCGATGATCTGTGGAGCCTGATGCAGGCCTCTCACGCCGACTTTACGCTGACTTTCAGGCAGTTGGCTTACGCGCCTGGCCTGACTCTGGCACCGCTTGAGCAGATTGAGCGCGATTTGGGTGCGACAGTCAATACGAATCTGCTGCCTTTTGTGGATTTGTTTGCAGATCGTGCTGGCGCGCAAGCTTGGTTGAGGCGCTACAGTGCCCGGCTCGGATCGGATCCTACCCAACGCTGGCAAGAGCGGGTGGCGGGTATGCTGGCCGTGAACCCGCTATATATTTTGCGCAATCATATTGCGCAACAGGCGATTGAGGCAGCCGAAAAAGGCGACTTTAGCGAAGTTCAACGGCAGTACGAGCTTTTGCGCAATCCTTTTGCCGCGCAGAGCGGCCAAGAGGCGTACGCCGCTGCGCCCCCGGCAGGTGCGCCGCATTTAGAGGTAAGTTGCTCTTCTTGAGCAAGTGGCCAGTGCGACCGCGTTGCTTCTTGCTTTCTGCGTTGCTTCTTGCTTTTTAAGGGACTGCCATAAGAGGTAGTTGATCTGAGTGGTGCAATAATGTCGGTTTGAAGGTTGCCACGGCCTAGCAGGGTGGTGGCTGAGGCCTGACTCTGTTCATTTTTTTCGGTACACGACCCCTATGTCTGGTAATACGCTCGGTACACTCTTTTGTGTCACTAATTTTGGTGAGTCGCATGGCCCTGCCATTGGCTGCGTGGTCGACGGGTGTCCACCCGGTTTAGAACTTTGCGAACAAGACATTCAAGTCGAACTCGACCGCCGCCGACCCGGTACGTCGCGCCATGTGACCCAGCGTCAAGAGGCCGATCAGGTTGAGATTTTATCGGGCGTGTACGAGGGCAAAACCACCGGCACACCGATCGCGCTGCTGATTCGTAACGTTGATGCGCGCAGCAAAGACTACAGTGCCATCGCCGATACGTTCAGGCCCGGCCATGCTGATTTCACCTACTACAACAAATACGGCGTGCGCGACCCTCGGGGTGGTGGCCGCTCTTCGGCCCGTCTGACTGCGCCAACGGTGGCCGCCGGCGCGATCGCCAAAAAATGGTTGTCTGAGCACTTTGGTATCAAGGTGCGGGGCTACATGAGTCAGTTGGGTCCCATCGCGATGCCCTTTGTCAGTTGGGATCATGTCCCGAATAACCCGTTTTATGCCGCTAATGACACCAGTACGCCTGAACTCGAGGCCTACATGGATCAGTTGCGTCGCGATGGTGATTCTGTGGGCGCGCGTATTGAGGTGGTGGCCGAAGGCTTGCCAGCGGGTTGGGGCGAACCGATCTATGATCGCCTTGACGCAGACATTGCCCACGCCATGATGGGTTTAAATGCTGTGAAAGGCGTTGAGATCGGTGCTGGCTTCAAAAGCGTCGAGCAGCGCGGCTCTGAACATGGCGACGAAATCACGCCAGACGGTTTCTTAACCAACAACGCCGGTGGCGTGCTGGGTGGGATTTCAACGGGGCAGCCGATTACGGTGAGCCTGGCGATCAAGCCAACCTCGAGTATTCGTACCGAGCGCCGCTCAATCGACCGGGCCGGTAAGCCGGTAATGGTGCAAACCCTAGGTCGCCACGACCCCTGCGTGGGGATTCGGGCGACGCCGATTGCCGAAGCCTTGCTGGCCTTAATTTTGATTGACCATGCCTTGCGTCATAGAGCGCAATGCGGCTAAGGCTCCGGCGCGCTATGGCATAATCAAGGGCTACCCTTTTACAACGTGTGTTTGGCAGATCCAGCGTCATGAAAAAAACTCTATACGACAAGCTTTGGGACGCCCATGTGGTTCACGAAGAACCAGATGGCACCGCAATTTTGTACATTGACCGTCATTTGTTGCACGAGGTCACCAGCCCTCAGGCTTTTGAAGGCCTTGATTTGGCCGGTCGCCCATTGTGGCGCCTCAATGCAAACCTGGCAGTGGCTGACCATAACGTGCCCACGGTGGCGAAAGATCGTGCCCAAGGCATTACCGATCCGGTTTCAAAATTACAAGTCGATACGCTTGACGCCAACTGCGTTAAACACAATGTGATCGAATTTCGCATGAACGATTTGCGTCAGGGCATCGTTCACGTCATCGGCCCCGAGCAAGGTGCAACCTTGCCTGGCATGACTGTCGTGTGCGGCGACTCGCATACCAGTACGCACGGCGCTTTTGGTGCCTTGGCCTTTGGTATCGGCACCTCTGAAGTCGAACACGTGATGGCGACGCAAACGCTGCAAGCCAAGAAAAACAAAAACATGCTGGTGCGTGTTGAAGGTACGTTGCCAGTTGGCTGTACCGCAAAAGACGTGATCTTGTATGTGATTGGTCAAATCGGCACCGCCGGTGGTACGGCGCACGCGATCGAATTTGCCGGCAGCACCATTCGCGGTTTGTCGATGGAAGGCCGCATGACTTTATGCAACATGGCGATCGAAGCCGGTGCGCGTTCAGGCATGGTAGCGGTCGATCAAAAGACGATTGATTACTGTGCGGGTCGTCCGTTTTCGCCAAGCGGCGCGCTGTGGGATGCAGCCGTTGCCTACTGGAAAACATTGCATTCAGACGAAGGTGCGTTCTTTGATCGCGTGGTCGAAATTGATGCGCGCCAAATCGTGCCTCAGGTCACTTGGGGCACGTCGCCCGAGATGGTTTTGCCCGTCACAGGTCGTGTACCTGATCCGGATCGCGAAAAAGATGACATGCGTCGCGAGGGCATGGAACGCGCTCTGGTGTATATGGGCCTCAAGCCCAATACACTAATCGAAGATATCAAAATCGACCGCGTATTCATCGGTTCGTGCACCAA
>CAIZGG010000031.1 GCA_903932425.1 uncultured beta proteobacterium
AGGGGCCGGCGCACAACAAATGTGGGAACGCCTGTGCAAGGCTGTCGGTGCCGAGTACTTGTTGGCAAAAGAAGAATACAAAACAGGCAAGCTGCGCTCGAATAATCGCGTGGCCTTGAACAAAGAGTTGGGCGCCATCACGAGCACGCGTCCGACGCAAGAATGGATCGAGCGCTTTGAAGCGGCGAGCGTGGCCTGTGGCCCGATTTACACGATGGATCAGGTGTTTGCAGATGCGCAGACGCGTCATCTTGGGATCGCCACCCCTGTCCATCACCCAGAACTCGGTGACATCGAAGTGGTGGGGCAGCCGGTTGGGTTGTCGCGTACACCAAGCGAGATCCGCTCGGCGACTCCTGCGCGAGGCGGCCAGACCGATGAGGTGATGCGTGAGTTTGGTTATAGCGACGCGCAGATCGCGGATATGCGCGCTCGGCTCGTGATTTAGCTTTTGACTGACCGCAGTTCAGGCAATGAGGTTTTTTGTTTTGCTGAAAGGCCAGATTTTTGGTCACGTCGGGCGGGCACTAAAAGTATGAAGTTGGCAAATCAAATGGTGACATAAAAAATGTATTTAAAGCGATTCAAGAATTTCACGTATGGTTTGACAATGCTGCTCGGTATGGCGGGCACGCTGATGGCGCAAGGCACCTATCCAACTAAACCAGTCAAATTAATCGTACCTTTAGCTGCCGGTGGTGCAAGCGACGTCGTCGCGCGTATTTTTGCCGCCAAGCTCGGCGAGCGCTTAGGCCAGCAGGTGATTGTTGAAAATCGCCCCGGAGCTGAAGGCTTGATTGGTGTGGATGCGGCGGTGAAGGCTGCACCCGACGGCTACACCTTGGTGCTCGGCTCAAGTACAACGCTCGCCGCAAATTTTCATTTGCGCAAGACGTTGCCGTTTCATCCTGTTAAAGATCTTGAGCCTGTGTCGATGGCGTTTCAAGGGTTTTTCAATATTTTGGTGATTAACCCCTCGGTGCCCGCAAAAAACCTGAAAGAGTTTATTGCCTTGGCCAAGTCGCAGCCCGGAAAACTTGATTACGGCACGGCCACAAGCGGTTCAAAAATTTGTGTTGAAACCTTCAAGGCGATGGCTGGTATTGACTTGCAAATGGTCAATTACAAAAGTTCACCGCAGGCACTGAATGATTTGATGGGCGGACAATTGCAGTTGATTTGTGAGCCGGTTGCCACGGCGATGCCGAATATTTTGGCGGGTCGTTTGCGTTCGATTGGTGTGACAAGTGCTACACCGCATCCTGCTGCCCCAAACTTGCCGACAGTCGCGCAAGAGGGCTTGCCTGGTTTTGAGTACTCGGCTTGGGTCGCGGTGTTTGCCCCGGCTCAAACCCCGGCAGCGATAGTCGAGCGACTTGAAAAAGAAATTGCCTGGGTGTTGAACGACCCCGAGACGATTAAAAAAGTTCAAGCCGCTGGCGTCGAACCGATGCCGGGTGATTCAAAGGCGTTGGCGAAACTATTGAATGCTGAATTAGAGCGGGCTGGCAGCGTTGTGAAGGCAGCGAAGATTCAACCCGAGTAACTGTTCTTAGCACTGAGCAGTTAACGCGAGTCGTGTGGTGTCAAAACGATTGCAGTTTGGTGTTTTGAAAAAAGTTTTGAAGACGACTGTTTTTACACTTCAATCAGTGAGTTTTTTGACAAGGAAGGTCATGGCGAGGTTACAAAAAATTTACTTGATCCACGCGGGCGATGTTTCGATGAAGCCTGCGCTGGCAAGTTTCGCAGCCTTATGGCCAGAGGCGCGTGTCATGAATCTTTTAGAAGATTCTTTAGTTCAGGATGTTCGCGAAGCAGGGCGCTTGCCGGATTCGATTCCGCAGCGCTTTGATTTGCTTGGGCAGTATTGTGTAGCGGCCGAGGCGACAGCGATCTTGTTTACGTGCTCGGCCTTTGGTGCCACGATCGAAGCGCTTAAGCTTAAACATTCGATTCCAATTTTGACCCCCAACGAAGCCTTGTTTGAAGAGGTGATCGAGCGTGGTGGCAGGGTAGCGTTGTTGACCACTTTTGGGCCATCTATTGCGGCACTCACAGAAGAGTTAAACGAGATGCTTGCGCCGCGTGGTGCCACCCTTGAAGTTGACGCCATGCTCGTTGACGGAGCCTTTGATGCTTTACTAGCCGGTGACCATGCAAAGCATGACCAAATCATTGCCGACAAAGTGGCCACACTGAAGGGCTACAACACAATCGTGTTTGGCCAATTTTCGATGGCCTCGGCTGCGCGTCAGGCGCAAGAAGTCGCCTCGGTGCCGGTCTTGACCACCCCCGATTGCGCAGTACGTAAACTAAAAAAATTGCTTCTAGGATAACGACATGGTCTACGATGATTTTCAGTTTTTAAAATTTGATCGGCCTGAAGAGGGCGTGTTGCTGATCACGCTCAATCGGCCAGAGGTCATGAACGCGACCAACGCGCGCTTGCATTGGGAACTCACCAAAATTTGGGACGTGGTGCAAAACGATCCGCTGACGCGTGTCGCGGTCGTCACTGGCGCGGGTGATCGCGCGTTTTCGGCCGGCGGTGATCTGGCTTGGGTCGAAACGATGGTCGGTAACCCAGAGCAAATTGCGATCGTCAAGCAAGAGGCTGCTGATGTCGTCTACAACATGCTCGCGTGCGATAAGCCGATTATTTCGGCGATCAACGGCATGGCGGTGGGCGCTGGTTTAGCGGTCGCCTTGCTGGCCGACATCAGCATTATTTCTGAGAATGCAAAATTTACGGATGGTCATGTCAAACTTGGTGTGGCGGCGGGCGACCATGCTGCAATCATTTGGCCCTTGCTGTGTGGCATGGCGAAGGCAAAGTACTATTTGATGACGGCTGATTTTATCGATGGTAAAGAAGCCGAGCGGATCGGCTTGGTGACGTTTTGCGTACCGCACGACGAGTTGATGCCTAAGGCTCTTGCAATTGCAAAAAAACTGTCGCTTGGTAGTCAACCCGCAATTCAGAATACAAAAAAATCTTTGAACAACTGGATGCGTATGGCAGGGCCAATTTTTGATACTTCGCTAGGTTTAGAAATGTTTGGATTTTTAGGGGCTGACGCACGCGAAGGCCTGGATGCTGTTAAAAATAAACGTGCCCCGAAATTTCCGTCGGCACAACCTAAAACGTAAGATATCGAAAGCGCTCAGTCCACTGAACATTGCGGTCAGGCAAAAGTTCAGACCATCAAGATCTCAGTTAAACAAGATTGCATCAGCAAAAACCTAAGGAACGCAGAATGAAAGCAGCATGGTATGAAAAAAATGGTGAGGCCCGCGAGGTACTGGTACTTGGTGAGATTCCAACTCCAGAGGTTGGTGCTGGCGAGGTGCGCGTCAAAATAAGTGTCTCGGGTGTCAACCCCTCAGATGTGAAATCACGTCGCGGCCGCCCCTTGACCGCCCCGCGCATTATTCCGCACAGCGATGCCGGCGGTGTCATTGAGGCGGTTGGTGCTGGGGTCTCTACTAGCCGAATCGGGCAACGCGTCTGGACCTGGAATGGTCAGTTCGGTCGCCCCTTTGGCACCTGCGCGCAGTACATCGTTTTGCCAGAGGCACAGGCTGTTGCGTTGCCTGATAACACCAGTTTTGACGCTGCGGCCTGCATGGGGATTCCGGGGTTGACGGCCTTTGAGGCAGTGCGACGTTGTGGCGATCTAACTGGCAAAACTGTCTTAGTGATTGCAGCGGCTGCTGCCGTTGGGCATTACGCGGCACAAATGGCGGTGCTCAAGGGTGCGCGAGTGATTGGTACCGTCAGCTCTGACGTCAAGGCTGCACACGCTCGCGCGGTAGGTGTCGCTGAAACGATCAATTACAAAACTGAGAACGTTGCCGAACGTGTCAAAGCGCTTACGGGTGGTCGCGGTGTTGATGCCATTATTGACATGGATTTTTCAACGACTGCGGGTCTTGTTGGTCAGGGCGCGCTTGCACCGCACGGCACCGTGGCTTGCTATGGTTCAAACGAATACACTGATCCGCTGATCCCGTTTCGGGTATGTTTGTTTAATACCCTGAGCTTTCAATTTTTCTTGGTGTACGACTTAACACCCAGCGAGCGCACGTTTGCTTTGAAAGAGCTCAACGCTTTGTTGGCATCAGGCAAGTTGGTGCATGCGATTGGCGCGCGCTATCCCTTGTCAGAGATTGTTGCTGCGCACGAAGCTGTTGAGCAGGGGCGCGTGATGGGTAACGCGGTGATTGATATTTCGTAGCTGCCTGGCGCGACAGCATTGTTCGCTGTCGCGCTGTTACTCTTTGGTTGAAATGCCCGCTTTTTTGATGACCTCACCCCAGCGTGCATAGTCTTTGCGATAAAACGCCTCAAACTCTGCTGGTGTGCCGGGCATCACAATCGCGCCACCGTCTTCAAGCTTTTTCTGCAGCTCGGGCACGGCGAGAGTCTTGTTCATGGCGGCATTGACCTTATCAATAATAGCTTGAGGGGTTCCCGCAGGCGCCATCAGCCCATACCAAACCGAAGCCACCATGCTTGGATACCCTAGCTCTGTAAACGTTGGCAACTCAGGCAACTGACTATTGCGTTTGACGCTGACGGCAGCGATTGGGCGAAGTTTGCCGCTTTTAATATGAGGCAACAAGGCCGGAATCCCGTCAAACATCATGTCGACTTGCCCACTAGCGACATCCACGACTGCAGGGGCTGACCCTTTGTAAGGGACGTGCACTAAGTTGACGGAGGTCTCGGTTTTAAACAGTTCACCAGATAGCTGTGGTGCACTGCCTGTGCCAGCAGAAGCGAAGCTGAGTTGTTTGCTCTTGGCTAAAGCAATCAGGTCTTTGACGGACTGCACGGGTAATTGCGAGTTAACTGCCAAGATGATCGGAAACTCGGCAATTGCCCCAATTGAGACGAGATCTTTAAATGGTGCATAGGGCAGGTTTTCGTAAAAATAAGGGCCAATGCCGTGCGTTGAAATGCCTGATTGAAGGAGCGTGTAGCCATCAGGTGCCGCGCGCGCGACCAAGGCGCTGGCAATCGTGCCGTTTGCCCCCGCTTTGTTTTCAACCAAAATTGTTGTGCCTAATTCTTTGCCAAAGCGCTCAGACAGGGTTCGTGCAACAAAGTCAGAGGCACCGCCCGGTGGCACCGTAATGATGAGCCGAACCGGCTTATCCGGGTAGTTAGATGCCAAGGCCGCTGGTTGCGAAAAGCCGGCGGCGCCGAAAAGAGCCGAAAAGAGACCGAACATACCGATCAATAAGTATTTTGAGGGGATCATTGAGCGCCTTGTCGAAAAAATTTAAAGCTAGTCTGCGATTATGCATCAGTTGGGTACGCAATATCTGTGCCACGTGTGATGACCACACAGTGCCTCACGTCAGTGAAAGGTCAAACGCAAGACCGAGCGCTCGGCCCGGGTGTTCTAGAATGAGAAAAATCTATCGACCAGGGCTTATTTTGAATATCCGACTTGCTGAAAACTTTCGTGCCGTGTTTTACGCGCCTTTTTACGCGACCCACGCTTTAGGACTGTTTGCGCAACAGGGGGTCTCGATCACCTTGCTGGACTCACCCTCGCCTGGGGCAGGCATCGCCGAGCTCGCCAAGGGCAGCATTGATGTCATGTGGGGCGGGCCGTTACGAGTGATCAAAGAACGCGATCAGTTTGAGCGCACCGAGGGCTCTCTGGTGGCGTTCTGTGAAGTTGCCGCGAAGGATCCATTTTTCTTGATCAGGCGCCGGCAAGGGCAATCCACAACACGACAAGCTGACGGGCAGTCGGTCAACCTTGGCAAGCACTTCGAACTCAAAGATTTAGTCGGCCTTCGTTTCGCGTCGGTCTCTGAAGTGCCCACGCCCTGGCTGTGCTTACAACAAGATTTGCGCGAGGCGCGAGTAGATCCCGCGACGCTTAACCGTCTCGCAGAGCGCAGCATGCAAGACAATCTCGCTGCGCTCGTGCGCGGCGAGCTTGATGTGATTCAAGTGTTTGAACCCTATGTGTCTGAAGCCTTGGTGCATGAAGACCTCGAGGTCGTGCACGCAGCTAGTCAGCGCGGCTATACCGCCTATACAACCTTCATCTCAACCTTTGAGGGAATGAAACGTAATCACGCGGGCTTTGAGGCCATGATTGCGGCGATCGAACAGTTCAGACCCTGGCTGGCCGAGCACGGGCCCGCTGAGCTGGCACGTGTTGTGAAGTCGTTTTATTCGCATTTGAGCCTTGAAACGTTGACGCAATGCCTGACGCGTTATCACGCTGCCGAACTTTGGACATGCCGACGCGCGATTTCACGCCAGGGCTTTGCTCGCCTGGCCGCTAGCATGCTCGATTCGGGTTATATCGAGCGACCAGCGCGTTACGAAGACTGTGTAGCGGCAAGCGCCTACGAAGCGTGATGCAAGCGCCTACGAAGGGTGAAGTCAGTGCGCAATGATGGCATCGAGTGCCGTGACCGGAGCAAAACTTTCGGCGCTGGCCATGGGCCAGCCTATTTGAAATACCGGCCGTTGAAGGTCTCCCGCTAGCAGCGAGCCTGGCGTGATGCCGGGATACAGGGTCGAAAGAAGGCTGATGTGATGGTCGCCGCTACGACAGGCGATATGCGTGGTGGTCAGGTCTTTAGGGTGTTGCAGGCCTGCCGCTTGCAATAACTCACTCAGGGCATGAAGGGTGTTTTTATGAAAATGCGCCACGCGCGGCGCCTTGTCTAAGGGCACCAAAGCGCGTTGACGCTCGGGATCCTGGGTGGCCACGCCCGTCGGGCAGCGCCCGGTATGGCATTGTTGAGCTTGAATGCAGCCAACAGCAAACATGAATGCACGCGCGCTGTTACACCAGTCGGCGCCAAGGGCGAAGGTGCGCGCCATATCAAAGGCCGAAACGATTTTTCCTGAGGCGCCAATTTTGATGCGGTCGCGCAGATTCAGGCCCACCAAGGTGTTGTGTACCAGGCGAATGGCCTCGCGAAGCGGCGTACCGACATGATCCACAAACTCAATCGGTGCTGCACCTGTACCACCCTCTGAGCCATCGACCACAATAAAGTCTGGCGTGATTCCTGTCTTGACCATTGCTTTTGCAATTGCAAACCACTCCCAGGCATGGCCAATACAGAGTTTGAAGCCCACGGGTTTGCCACCCGACAGTGTCCGCAGACGTTGAACAAAATGCAAAAGGCCGGTCGGACTATCAAACTCAGAGTGGGCTGCGGGTGAGTTGCAGTCTTCTCCAATTTTTACACCACGAGCTGCAGCGATTTCTGCCGTGACTTTGCTACCGGGCAAAATCCCGCCATGCCCAGGCTTTGCG
>CAIZGG010000032.1 GCA_903932425.1 uncultured beta proteobacterium
GTGCCAACGTTGACGTGTGGTTTGGTGCGTTCGAATTTACCTTTTGCCATGATTTTCCTCTAATTACTTGCCGCGGGCCGCGATAATTTCTTCGGCCACGTTTTTGGGTGCTTCGGAGTAGTGCTTGAATTCCATCGTGTAGGTTGCGCGACCTTGGGTCAGTGACCGCAGGTTTGTTGCGTAACCAAACATCTCAGCGAGCGGAACTTCTGCCTTAATAACTTTGCCACCGCCGACCATGTCGTCCATACCTTGCAGCATGCCGCGACGTGAGGACAAATCGCCCATCACTGTACCGGCATAGTCTTCAGGTGTTTCGACCTCAACGGCCATCATTGGCTCAAGCAAGACAGGGCTTGCTTTACGCATACCGTCTTTGAAAGCCATCGAAGCGGCCATACGGAAAGCGTTTTCGTTTGAGTCAACGTCGTGGTACGAACCAAAAAACAGGGTCGCTTTCACGTCAACGACTGGGTAACCAGCCAAGATGCCTGACGGCAGCGTTTCTTGGATACCCTTGTCAACTGCAGGAATGTACTCGCGTGGAACCACACCACCTTTGATGGCGTCGACGAATTCATAGCCACCGCCTGGTGGAAGGGGCTCAATCTTGAGAACAACGTGGCCATACTGACCGCGTCCACCCGATTGCTTGACGAACTTACCTTCGATTTCTTCGCAAACTTTGCGAATAGTTTCGCGATAAGCCACCTGTGGTTTACCGACGTTTGCTTCGACGTTGAATTCACGTTTCATGCGATCGACAATAATTTCAAGGTGAAGCTCGCCCATCCCCGAAATGATGGTCTGGCCAGATTCTTCGTCGGTGCGCACACGGAACGATGGATCTTCTTGAGCCAAACGCGACAACGCCATACCCATTCTTTCTTGGTCTGCTTTCGTTTTTGGTTCAACCGCTTGCGAAATCACAGGCTCTGGGAAAACCATACGCTCGAGCATGATGTGTGCGTCGATGTCGCACAAGGTCTCACCCGTTGTTACGTCTTTGAGACCGACAACTGCTGCGATATCGCCTGCAACCACTTCTTTAATTTCTTCGCGGTTGTTAGCATGCATCTGCAAGATACGACCAATACGCTCTTTTTTACCCTTGATTGGGTTATAGATGGTATCGCCAGATTTGAGCACGCCTGAATACACACGCACGAAGGTCAATTGACCAACGTAAGGGTCTGTCATCAGCTTAAATGCAAGCGCTGAAAACTTTTCTGTGTCTTCGGCTTTGCGGCTAGTTGGTGTGCCGTCATCGAGCTCGCCTGTGACCGGTGGAATATCAACCGGCGAGGGCAGAAACTCAATCACAGCGTCGAGCATGCGCTGAACGCCTTTGTTTTTAAAGGCAGTACCACACAGCATCGGCTGGATTTCGCAGGCAATCGTACGTGTGCGAATACCAAACAGAATTTCTTCTTCGCTGAGCGTGCCGCCTTCAAGGTACTTGTCCATCAACTCTTCTGAGGCTTCAGCGGCTGACTCGACCAATTTTTCGCGCCACTCGTCGGCCTCTGCTTGCAACTCGGCAGGGATATCGAGGTAGTCGAACTTAATGCCTTGGCTGGCTTCGTCCCAGATGATCGCTTTCATCTTGACCAGGTCGATGACGCCAGTGAATTTTTCTTCGGCACCAATTGGGATCACGATTGGAACTGGGTTAGCACGCAGACGTGTTTTGAGCTGTTCGTAAACTTTGAAAAAGTTTGCGCCAGTGCGATCCATTTTGTTCACGAATGACAAACGGGGCACTTTGTACTTGTTGGCTTGGCGCCAAACAGTTTCTGACTGAGGCTGAACACCGCCCACAGCGCAATAGACCA
>CAIZGG010000033.1 GCA_903932425.1 uncultured beta proteobacterium
GACACCGCGTACGGATCTAATGAAGCAGTACGCAAAACACGCACCGCAATCCACCACCCCAGCACTGACACAGCACCAGAGCTGCGTATTTTGCTCAGCCAAAATACCAGCGCAGGGGCGGGGTCAGTGCGTGCGTAACGAAGAAGACACCGCGTACGGATCTAATGAAGCAGTACGCAAAACACGC
This sequence comes from uncultured beta proteobacterium, assembly GCA_903932425.1. Lineage (GTDB taxonomy): Bacteria > Pseudomonadota > Gammaproteobacteria > Burkholderiales > Burkholderiaceae_B > Zwartia. Next base: position 188 of record CAIZGG010000033.1, read on the forward strand.
ACCGCAATCCACCACCCCAGCACTGACACAGCACCAGAGCTGCGTATTTTGCTCAGCCAAAATACCAGCGCAGGGGCTGGATCAGGGCGTGCGTCATCAATGGAGCAGTGCTAGCAAACCTACAGCAGCCTAAAACCAGCCGGCACCTTTTGCGCCACCTCAGGCCGACTATTAGGCCGATCTTCACGGTACGTTAGACGAGTAGAGTCATTGCGCTCAATAATGTAGGTGTTGGTATAAACCGGATCCCGGTAATCAACCAACTCACCGTTCGAGCGACTGACCCGCGCCACCAGCTTGCCAGCAGGCGCATCCCAACAGCCCGTCTCGCGCAGTTCAGAGCGAATGTTGCGCCCTTGCTTGACCCGCGTCTGCTGACGGAGCTTGCCATCCGCAGACAGCGTCAAGAGCGTTTGAATCTCACCCGCCACCCCGTTTTGCTTTCGCACGATATACCAATTGCCAATTAACGGATGTTGGGCAGGCGGAGCGACACACACAGGCTCGATTAAGCCGTCGGGCGCCGGGATCACTGCAGAATCAGGCGGACGAGGAATTCCACAGGCCGCCAACAAACCTAAGCAACCGAACACCAGACTCCTGCACACACCCCGTTCAAACATTGCGGTCCCACATATCGTTGTATTGCGTCACTCGAAAATGCCACCTCAGCCGTAAAAAGTAACCGACTTCAGGGCAACGGTCTTGCCGCTAAAAATAACTAAAGGCGACCTCGACATATTGCAGCAAAACCAGGCGGTCAACACACTATTTGCATCGAAACCCAAGTTGAAAACCACTTTATTTTGCATTTTCGCCACACTTTCTTCGAAACAAAAAATAAATTTCCCTATCCCCTTTTTATGGGATCGCCAAATTCTGCAAAGGTATCCCGCGAAGTGCTTACTTCGCTTACTTTTGTTACTAGTTTTTTTTAATCATTTCAAGGGTTAACACCTACTATTTAATTTAAACCGCGACTATTGCGCAGTTAACCCTGAACCACTAGAATTAGTGAAGATAGTCCGTAAAAACACCACATATAGTGTTAATCCTCGCCCCCCGCCTCTCGACAAAAATATCCTGTCGAAGGTGATCGTGACAGATTAATGACTGTCAGCACGATCGCAATACGCATCAATCGCAGTACCCCTACTGAATTAGCACGACCCTTACCGAATTTTCAGCGTGGCGTGTGCCACGCTTGCACCGCAGGAGCCCTACTTAATGCAAACAACTACTAATCCCGTCGAGCGCCAAGCCGCACAGCCGCAATTCATCGCAAATGCGATGCCAATTAGCGAGGCCGCCTGGACGCAATATCACATCATTCGTCGCAACGGCGCAGTCGTCAATTTTGAACCCAGCAAAATCGGCATTGCCATGACCAAGGCCTTTTTGGCAGTCAACGGCGGCCAAGGCGCAGCTTCGGCGCGCGTGCGCGAGCTCGTTGACTCGCTCACCCACCAAGTTGTCGCGGCCCTGATGCGCAGCCGCCCTAACGGTGGCACCTTTCATATCGAAGATATCCAAGACGCGGTCGAGCTGTCATTGATGCGCTCGGGCGAGCACGACGTTGCCCGTTCATATGTGCTGTATCGCGAACGTCGCGCCCAAGAGCGTTCAAAAGGTAAAGCCGAAGCCGCCCCAACCGAAGCCCCCACCCTACACGTGGTTGAAAACGGCGTTCGTAAGCCACTGGATTTGGCCAAACTACAAGCCACCATCGAAGCTGCTGGCTTTGGCTTGGGTGAGTTTGTCGACACCGCCACGATTCAAAAAGAAACCCTCAAAAATCTGTACGACGGCGTACCCGTCGACGAGGTTTACAAATCAGCCATTTTGGCCGCGCGCGCCATGGTCGAAAACGACCCCGCCTACAGCAAAGTCACCGCTCGCCTGCTGCTTCATACGATTCGCAAAGAAGTCTTAAGCGAAGAAGTTGCTCAAGAAGAGATGAGCACCCGTTATGCCACGTATTTTCCAAAATTCATCAAGCGAGGTGTTGAAGGCGGCTTATTAAACTCTGAGCTTTCACGCTTTGATCTGCCACGCCTGGCTGCAGCGCTCGACGCGAGTCGTGATCTTCAGTTTGATTACCTTGGCCTGCAAACCCTGTACGACCGCTACTTTTTGCACCTGCGCGGTCAACGCATTGAGTTGCCGCAAGTGTTCTTCATGCGCGTTGCAATGGGCTTGGCGATTGCAGAAATCGATCGCGAAGCACGTGCCATCGAGTTCTATCAGATTCTGTCGTCATTTGACTTCATGAGCTCAACGCCCACGCTCTTTAACGCCGGCACCCTGCACTCGCAGCTTTCGTCGTGTTACCTCACAACGGTGTCCGATGATCTTGACGGCATCTACGAGGCCATCAAAGAAAACGCACTGCTGGCCAAATACGCTGGCGGCTTAGGCAATGACTGGACACCCGTTCGCGCAATGCGCAGCCATATTAAAGGTACCAACGGCGAAAGCCAGGGCGTGGTTCCGTTCTTGAAAGTCGTCAACGACACCGCCGTCGCTGTGAACCAAGGCGGCAAGCGCAAGGGCGCGGTCTGCTGCTACCTTGAATCATGGCACTTAGATATCGAAGAGTTTCTCGAGCTGCGCAAAAACACCGGCGACGAGCGCCGTCGCACCCACGACATGAACACCGCTAACTGGATCCCTGACCTGTTCATGAAGCGCGTGTTAGAAGGCGGTAACTGGACACTGTTCTCACCGTCAGACTGCCCAGATCTGCATGACAAGGTTGGTGCTGCCTTTGAAAAAGCCTATATCGGCTATGAAGAGAAAGCGGCGCGTGGCGAACTGCCCCTGCACAAGACAATGCCTGCGACCAACCTGTGGCGCAAAATGCTGTCGATGCTGTTTGAAACCGGCCACCCTTGGATCACCTTCAAAGATCCTTGCAACATTCGTTCGCCACAGCAACACATTGGTGTCGTGCATAGCTCAAACCTCTGCACCGAGATCACCTTAAACACCAACGACTCTGAAATCGCTGTGTGCAACCTGGGCTCGGTGAACTTGCTCGCGCACCTCAAGCACAACGCCGACGGCACCCAATCGCTTGATCAAGACAAACTGCAACGCACCATCAAGATCGCGATGCGTATGCTCGACAACGTGATCGACATTAACTATTACGCGGTTGATAAAGCGCGTAACTCAAACGTGCGTCATCGTCCTGTCGGCCTGGGCATCATGGGCTTTCAAGATTGTCTGCATGTCATGCGCGTGCCTTACGCGACACAAGCTGCAATCGAATTCGCAGATCGTTCGATGGAGGCCGTTTGTTATTACGCCTACAGTGCGTCAAACGAACTCGCTGCAGAACGTGGTCGCTACGCGAGCTTTGATGGTTCGTTGTGGTCGCGTGGCATCTTGCCGCATGACTCGATCGCACTGCTACGCGAACATCGCGGCGGTTATGTTGAAGTCGATGAATCAACAACGCTTGATTGGGATTCGTTGCGCGCACGCATCAAAACACACGGCATGCGTAACTCTAATTGCGTTGCAATTGCCCCAACCGCAACAATATCGAATATTATTGGCGTGTCTGCATGCATCGAACCAACATATCAAAACTTGTACGTTAAATCGAACCTCTCCGGCGAGTTCACTGTGGTCAACGAACATCTCGTTCGCGACCTCAAAAAACTGGGCCTCTGGGATGAAGTGATGGTCGCCGACTTAAAATATTTCGACGGCAGCTTGTCCCGCATCGATCGCGTCCCCGCCGATTTGCGCGCGCTATACGCTACAGCTTTTGAAGTTGAGCCTACCTGGATCGTTGAGTGTGCAGCGCGTCGCCAAAAATGGATCGACCAAGCACAATCACTCAACATTTACATGGCTGGCGCTTCAGGCAAAAAACTTGACGACACTTATAAGCTGGCTTGGTTGCGCGGTTTAAAGACCACTTACTACCTGCGTACGCTTGGTGCAACCAGCGCTGAAAAATCAACAGGTCGAGGCGGTGAACTCAATGCGGTCAACGCAGCGGGTGCCGGTTCAACCAGCGGTACGTTTGCGGCGAGTGCGCCTCAGGCAATGCCCGAGCCCGAAATTCTGGGCGCGGCCTGCACCATGAGACCTGGCGATCCAGGTTTCGAAGAGTGCGAAGCCTGCCAATAACGCGACCAAGAAAAAATAATGCTGACCTGGAACGACGAACCCACCACTCAACCTGCCGCCCCAGCGGGCGCAGGCTTGATGCCACAAGCTTTGGCGCAAGCCATGGCCGCCTCGTTGCCTTCACGCGCCGCTAGCGGCGTGTTTGGCGACTCGGCTTTACCTACACCCGGCCTCAAAGAAGCCCCTGTCGCTGCCAACACAGCTACCCGTGTTAACGCGGCCGACAAGCGCATCATCAACGGCCAAACTGATGTCAATCAACTAGTCCCATTTAAATATAAGTGGGCCTGGGAAAAATACATCGCTACTTGCGCCAACCACTGGATGCCGCAAGAAATCAATATGTCGCGCGATATCGCTCTCTGGAAAAACCCTACGGGGCTGACCGAAGACGAACGCCGCATTATCAAACGCAATCTCGGTTTTTTTGTAACAGCCGATTCGTTGGCCGCAAACAATATTGTGTTGGGCACTTACCGACACATTACTGCACCTGAATGCCGTCAGTTTTTGCTGCGTCAGGCTTTTGAAGAGGCGATTCATACACACGCCTATCAATATATCGTTGAAAGTCTCGACTTAGACGAGTCAGAAATCTTTAATGCCTACAACGAAGTTCCTTCGATTCGGGCAAAAGATCAGTTTCTGATTCCATTTATTGATGCAATCGCCGACCCGAACTTCAAAACAGGTACGCTTGAAAACGATCAAACGCTACTAAAGTCTTTGATTGTGTTTGCCTGCCTGATGGAAGGTTTGTTCTTTTATGTAGGCTTTACCCAAATTTTGGCGCTGGGTAGGCAAAATAAGATGACCGGCGCTGCCGAGCAGTACATGTACATTTTGCGCGACGAGTCGATGCACTGTAATTTTGGTATCGACCTGATCAACACCATCAAACTCGAAAACCCACAACTTTGGACACCAGCCTTTCGCGAAGAAATTCGTGGGCTGTTTGCCAAAGCTGTTGACCTTGAATACGCCTACGCCGAAGACACCATGCCTCGCGGGGTATTGGGGCTGAACGCACCGATGTTCAAGTCTTATCTCAGATTTATTGCAAACCGTCGTTGCCAGCAGATCGGCATCGAGCCGCTATTCGCGCAAGAAGAAAACCCCTTCCCGTGGATGGCAGAAATGATTGACTTAAAGAAAGAACGTAACTTTTTTGAAACACGCGTGATTGAGTATCAAACTGGCGGTGCCCTTAACTGGGAATAATCCGCAAGTTTGCACTCAAGACGCTGCAGTACTTTCCAGAAGGCGGGCGATGCCTGCCCTCTGGTGCCATTTGAATTGGTTCGTGCCCCTGAGGCAAGAGGCAGTTCAAATGGCTGTGCCGGATTCATTAGCACAAACCGCTTTGCTACCGATATTTGGTAGAGGCTTGTGCCGATGAATAACTCGGGCGACACGAAGTCCCATGGTGGGATCAGTCAAGCACGGGTTTAACGTTTGGGACCCTGAACTAAGGAGTATTACCATGGCAACAGCCAAAAAAGCAGCAAAGAA
>CAIZGG010000034.1 GCA_903932425.1 uncultured beta proteobacterium
GATTCACCTTGAGGTCTATATCAAGGTCAAAAAAGGCTGGGCCGAAAAAGAGGGCAGCCTACGCGATCTAGGATATGAGTAAACGCGCTCCGCGCGTACACGAAACCCCAGGCTATGTATTACATGCAACGGCCTGGAGAGAAACCTCTCTGATTGTTCAAGCGTTTTCACGCGATCATGGCTGGGTCAGCATGGTGGCCAAGGGCGCTAAGCGCCCACATTCGGTGCTGCGTCCGGCGCTATCCTTGTTTCAGCCCCTCTTGCTCTCTTGGACTGGCGCCAGTGAAATCAAAACACTCACGCGTGCTGAGTGCGCTGGGGTGCATGCGATACAGGGTCCCGCGATGATGTCGTGCTGGTACATGAACGAGCTTTTATTTCGTTTATTGCCACGCGAAGATCCACATCCTCGTTTATTTGATGCCTATGTCATGGCCTTGCAAAGCCTGGCAACAGGCTCGCCTGCAGCGGGTGCTCTGCGTAAGTTTGAATGGGTGTTGCTGCAAGAGACAGGTTATGGGGTCGAGTCCGCGTTACCTGATTTTGATGATGCTAAGCAAGAGCCCGCACTACGCGCATCGTTGCGCGCGCGTTTGGCAGAGCATCTGGCCGGTAAGCCACTGGCTACCCGGCAGGTGTTGTTGGCGTTGCAGCGGTATCAGGGCGCTAAGTAAGCCTTCGCGCCCCTGCTCGGCGATTACGCAGTCAACACCGCACGACCTGTTACCTTACCTTGGCGCAATGACGTCAACACCTTGTCGGCATCGGCCAACGGATGCTTGTGCACAGGGATTGGTGTGATCTTGCCGTCTTTCACCAGTTGCAGCAGATCACGCATCTCTTGAAGCGAGCCCGTGTAGCTGCCCAAAATTTGTGCGGCCTTCATTGGGATGAAGGCAATTGGCCAAGGTGCAGCGCCACCAAACAAGCCAACGATCACGAGCTTGCCGCCTTTGATCATGACGTTAAAGCCAAGCTCGGTGGTTGAAGGCGCACCCACCAAATCAATAATGCCTTGCAGCAGCTTGCCACCATTGGCCGCAATGATTTGTTGTGCGGCATCTGGCGCAGCACCATCGATTGCGGCTAACGCACCGGCATCAAGCGCCGCTTGACGTTTGACGGGGTCGATATCCACCACAATTGCGCCCACGCCGTTTAACGCTTTGACCAGGGCCAGGCACATTAAACCCAAACCACCCGCACCCATAATCACGATAGGATGCTTCTGATACATACTGGCACCGATCTTATTGAGCGCGCTATAGGTCGTGATCCCCGAGCAGGCATAAGGCGCAATCGCTGCAGGGTCAAGATCACCAATATCGATTAAGTAGCGCGCATCAGGCACCAGGATGTGGTCGGCATAGCCACCGGGGCGATGCACGCCCAAGTATTGCGGATTAGCGCAATGGTTTTCAAGTTGATCTAAACACGCGGGGCACTGGCGGCAACCAATCCACGGATACACCAAATAGTTACGGCCTTTTTCAACGCCCGAAGCTTGTGGGCCCATCGCGACTACCGTGCCAGCAGTCTCATGGCCCATGGTCATCGGTAATTTGATGCCGCGGTCTTTCAGTGACAGCGTGCGACCGTTACCGAGATCGTAACCGCCTTCCCAAAAATGGATGTCACTGTGACACACGCCAGCGGCGCGCACTTGCACCAGCACTTCAGTGCCAGTCGGTTCAGGTGTTTTGGTCTCGATCAGTTCGAGGGCTTCACGAAAATTTACGACGCAATAGCATTTCATATTTTGAGTCTCGTGTATGTAGAGGAAAGTTTTAAAAGTTTGTTTGATAACTTAAAAAATTTGGATCGTTCGTTCACTCAGTTTTGCTGCCTGGTGTCGCAGTGACACACTGGCAGCTTCAGATGATCGTCTTGTTTCAAAATACCAGTTCAATCAGACGTGGGCCTTTCTCTTTGGCCGCAATACGCAGCGCATTGGCAAAGCCTTCAAGCGTTGTAACCTGCGTACCGGCCACGCCGTGCCCTTTTGCAAGCGAGACCCAATCCAAAAATGGGCGATCAAGGTCAAGCATGCGCTTGGCGTTTTCACCGGCTTCGGGGCCGCCCATGTTGGCGAGCTCACCGCGCAAAATGCGATACGAACGATTGGCGAAAATGACGACGGTCACATCAAGATTTTCGCGTGCCATGGTCCAGAGGGCTTGCACGGTATACATCGCACTACCGTCACCGATAAACGCAAACACCTTGCGATCTGGGCAGGCGACTGCGGCGCCGACCGCGGCAGACAAGCCCCAGCCGATCGCGCCGCCTGTGATGTCAATGCAATCGTGTGGCGCCGCTTGGGGTAAGGTCTTGGCGAATTGACGACCCGAGGTCACAGCCTCGTCAACCATAATGGCGTTTTCGGGCAAGGTAGCCGCGATGATGGCGCCAAAGTGTTCAACCGAGGGTGTTCCGGTGGGCAAGTCAGTAATGATTGGGCCCGTTGACAGCTGCGCGGGGGCGGTATTTTGAGCACCCAAAGCATCCACGAGCGCTTGCAGGCTGGCCTCAATGTCGTGTGTCAGCGTAGCCAAGGTATGAATTTCGCAATCAGGCTGCTTGATCATGCGTGGCTTGGTGGGATATGCAAAGAATGCCACCGGTGGTGCGCTACCCACAAGCACTAGATGCTTGGCGTCTTTGATCATCGCGACCGCACCGTCTACTGGAAAAGGCAGTGGCGCAATATTGACCCGCCCGCGGCCACGTTCCATACGCGGGTTGCGTGGCTCAGAGGCCAGTTTGCAACCGGTGTGCGCAGCAATTTTTCCGGCCAGCGTTGCGGCTTTTGCGCGTAGCGCGGGCCCGCCTAGCAACAAGGTCGTTGCTTCAGCAGTCTTGCGATCTGACAGCAAACGGGCTAAGGCCAGCACGGTATCGGCCAGCGGTGCTGCGGCCGTTTGGGCTGGTGCCGTTGAATAGTGGCCTGGATCAGAGGGCTCCCAAGCACAATTCGCCGGCAGCACCAGCGTAGCGATACGCCCCGGTGTGCTGCGCGCCTGGGAAATTGCCTCGGCGGTATCTAGCGGTGCAGCGGTGGCTGACATCGTTGTCTTGACCCAGTTTGACATGGGGCGTGCCACCGCTTCAACGTCAGAGTTCAGTGGCGCATTGTTATGGATATGATCCAGTGCGTGTTGCCCTACGATATTGACCATGCCTGAGTAAGCACGCTTGGCATTGTGAATGTTGGCCAGCGCATTGCCCAACCCGGGTCCCAGGTGCAACAGCGTGGCGGCAGGCTTTTCAGCCATCCGGTAGTAACCATCGGCAGCACCACTGACAACGCCTTCAAACAAGCCCAACACGCAACGCATACCAGGCGCGCGATCCAGTGCTGACACAAAGTGCATCTCAGAGGTGCCGGGGTTGGCAAAACAGACATCGACTTCACCCTCAAGAAGGGTGTGCACCATTGCTTCTGAACCGTTCATTGCATTGCTCCTGAGGTTTTATTTTTAAGTGTTTCGCGCGCGATGATGACTTGCTGCACTTCAGTCGCGCCTTCATAAATACGTAGGGCTCTAATTTCACGATACAACATTTCTAATGGGTGGCCGACCCTTACGCCCAGGCCGCCGTGCAACTGTACGCAGCGGTCAATCACGCGTTGGGCAGACTCGGTGGCAAACATCTTAGCCATTGCTGCAGATTTTGTGGTGCGGCGCTGTAAGACATCGCGTTCCCAGGCCGCGCGGTAGATCAATAGGGTTGCTGCGTCGATCTCAGTACTCATGTCGCCAATGGCGGCTTGCGTCATTTGTAAATCAGACAACATCGCACCGAACATTGGACGCGTCGTGGCGCGACTAATCCCCATATCAAGGGCCGCTTCGGCAAAGCCTAAGGCTGCGGCACCGACCGAGGCTCTGAAGACATCGAGATTTTGCATGGCCACTTTAAAACCTTGACCCGCCTTGGCCAAGCGTTGCGAAGCTGGGATTTCGCAGTCAGTAAACGTGAGGCTACCGATCGGGTGAGGCGCACAGACGTCAAAGCGTTCGCTGACGGTTAAGCCAGGCGTATTCGCATCGACAACAAAGGCCGTGACGCCCTCGGCTTCGTCGCCTTCAACGCGCGCAAACACGGTATAAAAATCAGCGATGTCAGCGTTTGAGATCCAGGTTTTGACGCCATTGAGGCGATAGCCTGTTGCAGTGCGCGTGGCTCGGGTTGACATGGCCGCAACGTCTGAGCCCGCATCGGGTTCAGATAAAGCAAACGCTGCAATCAGTTCGCCGGTCGCGACTTTGGGTAAATATTTTTCTTTGAGATGGTCTGATCCAAATAGTGAGATTGGCCCGCTTCCTAAGCCCGCCATCACAAAAGCAAAATCGGCCAGGCCATCGTAGTAACCCAACGTTTGTCGGATCAAACACAGGCTACGTGAATCAAGCGCGGGCAAGGCACCGCCGTATTGCGCGGGCACACAGTAACGTAGCCAGCCAGCCTTCCCTAACGTGCGTGTCAACGAGACGCAGGTTTGGTCAACGTTACCTTCGTGAACACGGTTGGTGAGTTGTGGTGCTGACCACGCATGCAGCGCATCGTGTAACTGACGATGGCTATCTTCAAAAAAAGGCAAAAGCAATGAATCAGGATTAAACATTCAATGTGTTCTCGCAAGAATTTCACTGGCCATGTCGCGCAGCTTATTTTTTAAAATCTTGACGGCATTGGCACTTTGAATGGTCGGAAACTCATTAACCACTTCAAAATGCACAGGCACCTTGTAGCCAGCCATGGTGCGCTTGCACTCAGTTGCCCAACGCGCGGGGTCTGCCTGCGAGCCCGCGTACAAGATCACGAATGCGACGGGCAAGATTTTTGTGCCTTGCGTGGCACCGACCACTTGGCAGGCCTGCACGCCTGGCAAGGCCTCAATCGCGTGTTCGATTTCAGCGGGGTTGACTAAAAAACCAGATAAACGCATTGAGTCGCCCATGCGTGTTTGAAACACAAACTGGGTGTCGCTGACGGTGTACCCAAGATCGCCTGTCTTGAAAAAGATGTCGGGCGTGTAGGCTTGTGCCGTTGCGTCTGGGTTGTCAAGATAGCTGAGCATCTGACTGGCGCACTTGATTTCGATTTCGCCAGACTCTCCGTGGGGGGCAAGCTGACCCGTTGCCGGATCGCGCGCGCGCACGCGCGCCTCTGGGTGAATTAACCGACCACCTGCCAAGTAGCGCACGCTGACATCCCCCTGTGACGGCTCAAGGGGCTGTGCTGCCATGAGTGCTTGCAATTCGCTTGAACCGTATAAGCCTGTGAGCGCGACCTGATTGCGCTCGGCCTCTTCGAGAAGGTTCGTGATGGCGGGTGAAAAGCTTGCAAAGCCAAACAATTTGCAACTGGCAAACGTGGCAGGTGAGGAGGCCGACTCAAATAGTTTAAGCAGTGATTCGTTATTGGCGTAGGTGTGGGTGACCTGATGTTTGCGAATTTGTTCAAGCGTGCTGTGCGTGTCAGAGACAGGTTCGCACACCACGGTAGAGCCCGTGGCCAGACCACCAGTCAGTGTTGAAAAACCAAAGGCGCCGCAAAAAGGCGCACTGGCCAAAATGCGGCTGCTCTCGTTGTAGTCAAAGGCCTTTTGCATTGCATCGGCGTGAACGATCAGGGTGTGTTGATCATGCACAACAAACTTTGGCAGAGAGGTCGTGCCTGAGGTGGTAAAGCAAAGCGCTGGGGCCTGACCAAAGGGTTTAGGGATTGGTTGATTGCGTTCAAGTAATTCACTAAACGCGTGCAAGGCGTGCCCCCGCTCGGCGATTGCTGTCATGGCCGCACTGCCGACTTCGCCCACCGCCACGACGCCACGCAGGCGCGCCAGCACTTCTTGCGGGATATCAGCAAGCATGTCAGCAAAGGGAATGCCTTTGAAATCAGGCCACAATACAAGCCAGTCGGCTTTGCCCCGGCCGATAATGTCGGCCACCTCTTGGCTGCGAAAGCGTGTGTTAACAGCTAAAACAGTTGCGCCCAAGTGTGCGCAGGCTAAAAAGGTTTGCACCCAGGCGGTGCAGTTAGGTAACCATACGGCGACCCGGTCGTGGGCTTTGATTCCTATCGCGGCCATGTTGCCCGCTAGTTGTAATGCCTGTTGGTGCAGTGCCGCAAAAGTAACTGGGGTGTCGCGGTCAATTAGTGCGGGGTGATTAGCATGAGTCTTGGCTAAACCCGCCATGCGCTCAGAAAAGAATAGTGATGTTGCTGTCATACCAGAGTGCCCGTTGGTTTGTACTGCTATATTTGCACCTGTCACTATAGTACGAATACGTAAAGAATACGTACTGCTCGCTCAACTGGGCGAGTGTTCACGGAGAGAAATATGAAGCACCCGCATTTTGTTCGTCGTCTGTTGTTTTCGGCTTTCGCCGTCGCTGGTCTGTTAAGCACGGCCTCGTCCGTTGTTCAAGCGCAAGATTTTCCGTCGCGCCCCATGACCCTGGTGGTGCCTTATCCCGCCGCGGGCGCTGCTGACATGTTTGGCCGCTCAATGGCGCAGGCCCTTGAAGGTGCGCTGAAGCAAACCGTCGTCGTTGAGAACCGGCCCGGTGCGGGTGGCAACGTTGGGATGACCTACGTCTCACGGGCTAAACCTGATGGCTACGTGATTGGCCTGGGCACGATTGGTACGCAAACAATTAATCAGTTTATTTATCCAGAAATGCAGTTTGATCCTGAAAAAGATCTGATGCCGATCGCACTGGTTTCAACCACGCCAAATGTGCTCTCGGTGGCTGCGACCTCGCCCTGGAAAAATCTGCAAGACGTGATTAATGCCGCCAAGCAGGCCAAAGATAAAAAGCTGACCTATGGCACGCCTGGGATTGGTTCGTCAGTACATTTGACGGCCGCATACTTTGAGGCCGTCACCGGCATAGAACTTCTGCATATTCCCTTCAAGGGTGTGTCGGCTTCGTTGCCCGCCCTGATTGGTGGTCAGATTGATCTGCTGTTTGACAACTTGCCCGGCACCATTAATCAAATTAATGAGGGTGGCCGCATCCGTGGTATTGCGGTGACCTCGGCAGAGCGCAGCCCGCAAGCGCCTAACTTGCCAACCTTTGCTGAATCAGGTGCCGCAGGCTTTGATGTCACAGCATGGTTTGCGATTTATGCGCCTCGTGGCACGCCCGCAGCGGTGATGGATAAACTGATTGCGGCATCGCGTGAAGGCCTTAAAACAGACAAGGTGGTGCAAGCGTATGCCAAGATGGCTGCGACGCCAGGCAATCGCTTTGGACCAGAATTGGGTGCATTTGAACAAGCTGAGCGCGCCAAATGGGGCAAACTCGTTAAAGATAGAGGAATCAAAGCAGAATGAAAGGGACAACAGCATTAGTCACTGGTGGTAGCCGCGGAATCGGTCGCGCAGTCGTTGAGCGCTTGCTCAGCGAGGGCTACGAGGTGTTGAACTTTAGCCGCACCGCACCCAAGCAATTATTGCCGGGTGAAATCTTTGAGTCGGTTGACTTAGGTGATGCCAAGCGTACGCGTGAAGCGATTGGCGACTGGGCCGCTAAAAAACAGATTTTGAGTTTGGTCAACAATGCTGCGATGATTCACGTGGCCAAAATTGAAAACGTAACCGCTGAGCAAATCGAAGAGATGGTTGCCCTAAATATGGTGGCACCCCTGCTGTTGATGCAAGGCGTTCTGCCCGCGATGCGCGCCAATAAATATGGGCGCATTGTGAACCTCAGCAGCCGCGCGATGCTAGGCAAAGATGGCCGCACGGTATACGGCGGTACCAAGGCGGGCTTGGTCGGTATGACACGCACCTGGGCGCTCGAGACCGCCACCCAAGGCATTACGGTCAACGCGATTGCACCGGGCCCGATTGCAACCGATTTGTTTTTGGATAGCAATCCCCCAGAGCTGCCCCAAACCAAAAAAATCATGGCATCGATCCCTGTCGGACGTTTTGGCACCCCCGAAGACGTCGCGCACGCGATTTGTATGTTGATTGATCCGAAAGCCGGTTACATCACAGGGCAGCTGCTCTATGTGTGCGGTGGGATGTCGGTGGGGCTGACGGGGTAGGTACCGCTGGCGCGGCAACTTAAACTGTTGCCGCACCGCTCAAAGTGCAAGCCTGACTGATCCTTTGTCTGCACCGCAATCTGGCAAAGATCCTGCGACTTTAGATTTAACCCTTAATCGCTTCAAACTTTTTGTCGTGCATCACGTCTTCAACCGATTGCCCGGCGCGGACAGCTTGCACCATACCGTCTTGGCGTGAGGCAATGCGTTGTGCAAGGGCTAACACCTCAGCGATTTTTGCGGCAGGCACAAAGACCGTACCGCAGCGATCGGCAATCACGTAATCATCTTCGCAAACGGTCACCCCAGCTACGACGATCGGCGTGCCTGAGGCGACTTGTATCAAACGATTACGCGCACTGATCATCGTCAGCCCGCGACCATACACGGGGTAGTCGATTGATTCACTACCTTCGATATCGCGGCTCATGCCGTCAATGACCGAGCCACGAATCCCTTTCATCTTGGCCGCATTCGCTAAGATATCGCCCCAACACGAAATCCCCTCTGTGCCACCAGTAATGACTAGGATGCGATCATCGGTCGTGACGCTGGCAATGACAGGTGAGATCAAATGCACCGTTGGTGCTGTGCCCGTTTTGGGCCCAAGCTGAATCGTCGACGCACGCCCAACTATTTTTGGGCAGTTCCACAAAGGGCGCAGCCCAAAGGTCGCACCTGGCAGCCCCATAAAATCCAGCGCGTCAGACACCGTGTTGGTGTCTAACGAGGCGAGGGTGGTGAGCGTCGAGTCTTGAGACACGGTCATTTCATCCCAGTAATCGAAGCGACCATGGCGCGCGGATCACGCTGAGGCCAACGACCACTGCTCGCATGCTGCAAAAATTGCTCAAGCGCGTGATTGAACTCGTTAGGCATCTCGATGTTCATGGTGTGTCCGCAGTTAGGCAAAATCGCCAACGCGGCAGAGGGGATCGTTTCTTTCAGCATCAGCCCCGGCTTCAAACAAGGCCAGTCTTCGTCGCCGTTGATGATCAGGGTTGGCACGGTCAGTTTTTGCAGTTGATCTTTTAAGTTGTAGAGCGAGGGTCGTTCGCGTTGAACGCCTAGCTGTGTGTTGGCAGACCCCAGCGCCGAGTGACCATAAAACTGTTGAATAAACTCTGCAAAGCCACGCGGGTCGGCGCGCTCGAACGACAAGCGTGTGGGGCCAAACGCATACTTGTCGACAAAGGCTTTCATGCCTTGCTCGAGTAGCATCTTGGCGCTTGCTTCAGCTTCTTTGCGAAACTGGTCGCGTTGCTCAAGTTCGGCGCCATAGCCGCAACCCGCCACCACCAACGATAAGGCGCGGTCGGGGTGTTGCAAACCAAAATGCAAAGTCGCAAAGCCGCCCATCGACAGGCCAACGATGTGTGCCTTTTGAATCTTTAAGTGATCCATGATGGCAATGATGTCTGCAACCGCATGGTTTTGTGAATAGGACGACACCTCGGGCGGTACGGACGACGGCGGATAGCCGCGTGCGTTGTAAGTCACGCATTGATAGCGACGCGCAAAATGTCGCACCTGAGGCTCCCAGCTTTCTTTATGCCCGGCAAACTCATGAACAAAAATAATCGGTTCGCCCGAGCCGGTAGTCTCGTAGCAAAGGTCAACGCCATCGTTGGTGCGTGCGGTCAGCATAGGGGGAGTTCTCCAAAATGATTATTCAAGCTTTGCACGGTGCCTGAAGCCGCGTCAAGTGATCTTATCGCTATTTTTTTAGGAGCTTCGCCACAGCCGCCTGCGCTTCTTCTGATTGCAGGCGTTCAGAAAACAAACCAAACTCGTAATTCAGCGTTTCATGCAGCAGCGGGCGCTGCGTGTGTTTCATCATGCGCTTTGACAACTGCAAGGCTTGCGGGGGCAGGGCGGCTA
>CAIZGG010000035.1 GCA_903932425.1 uncultured beta proteobacterium
GAATGTATCCAAAAAGTGCGTGAGTTATCACCCGCCACCCGAATCGAAGTGCTGGTGCCTGATTTCAGGGGGCGGCTTGACCGCGCGCTTGAAATTTTGGATGGCGGCCCGCCTGATGTGATGAATCACAACCTTGAAACCGTGCCTCGGTTGTATAAGCAGGCGCGCCCCGGTTCAGACTACCTCCACTCATTAAAGCTATTACAAGAGTTTAAAAAGCGCCATCCAAACACGCCGACTAAATCAGGCTTGATGCTTGGCTTAGGCGAAACCGATGAAGAAATCCTTCAAGTGATGCGCGACATGCGCGCCCACGACGTTGAAATGCTGACGATCGGGCAGTATCTGCAGCCTTCGCAGCACCATTTGCCAGTCTTGCGCTATGTGCACCCTGATACCTTCAAGATGTTCGAGCGCGAAGCCTATGCCATGGGCTTTAACCATGCGGCAGTAGGCGCGATGGTCAGATCGTCGTACCACGCTGACGAACAGGCACACGCTGCGGGCGTGAGCTAACCCTCACTGTTAGTGGTTGCGCTGAACATCTGTTTCAGTGCGGCAGTCGCTTCGACAAAAAAAGTTATAATAAACCTATAGGTTGTTATTTATTGTAAATAAAACACCTTTGAGTTATATTATTGACATAATAATAAACCTATAGGTGATTTATGAGTCGACGCTTTCAAAATCTTCAATTGCAGCAAATGGATGCCACGCTCACGCCTTGGCAACAACGGCCGTTGAATCCGCCGCCTGCGAGAGGATGGACGCGTGCAATCCGAGAGGCGCTAGGGATGACGGCAGTTGCCTTCGCGCACCGTTTGGGGATGAGCCCGGCTGGCGTGCATAAGCTTGAGCAGGCAGAGGCCAACGAAACAATTACTTTGGCCTCGCTCAAAAAAATGGCTGCGGCTTTAGATTGTGAACTCCGTTATGCGCTGGTGCCAAAAGCGTCACTACAGCAGATGATCAAGAGCCGAGCGATGCATCTTGCACAAGAGCGCATTCATCCTGTAGCCCACTCAATGTCCCTTGAGGATCAGTCGGTTAAACCGGAGTTCAATGCGATTCAGTTAGAGTTGTTAACAACTGAGATTCTCGATGGCCCGCGCCGAGATCTTTGGTAAGAGCTCGGCGCGCATGAAGTTCACTTATGCAGTTGGGGCGACGCCTATAGATCCTGACGAGGCAGCGGGTTTGATCCCCTCTCACATTGCCACGCAAAGCGATCTCAATATATGGGAAGAGGCCAATATTTTGCAGGGTGCTGCCTGGGCTCAGCGTCAAAAGAAAAGAGAGCTACTGGATGAGGGATTTGTGCGTGAGCTCCATAAACGGATGTTTAACCGCACCTGGCGTTGGGCGGGAACCTTTCGTGCAAGCAATAAAAATATTGGTGTCGACTGGGCGCATGTTTCTGTCCGTCTAAACAACCTGCTGGCTAATACGCAATATCAGATCAGCCACGCAATATTCACAGCCGACGAGCTCGCAGTGCGGTTTCACCACCAGCTAGTATGGATTCACCCGTTTCCGAATGGTAACGGTCGCCACGCGCGATTACTTGCAGACACCCTCGCTGTGCGCTTGGGGCGAAAGCGGTTCTCGTGGGGCGCCAATTCGTCGTCAACAGTAAGCGAGTTACGCCAACAGTATCTCCAGGCGCTGCGCTCTGCCGACACCGGCGAGTACGAGCAACTTATAGAGTTTGCCCGCTGTTAGCGAGGCAATCTAGCAGCCCTAACTCAAGCGACCGAAACAAACGGTTAGAATGATCCGACAGTGGCCGTCAGCGAACCGATAGCCACAGTCAACAATATGCACAATGACAAAAGAGCGCAGCAAAAAGCGCCAACCGTCAGGAGACAAAAGTGATTAAAAGCAATCGATTGCTAGCCTTACTGTTCGCCACAAGCGTCGCCTGTTTGGTAACGCCGCAGCTTGGCCTCGCTCAAGACTATCCTAATAAGTCCATCAAGCTGATTATTCCGTATCCGCCAGGCGGTGGTACTGATTACGTGGGGCGTGTGGTGGGCAGCAAGATGGCCGAACTCACTAAATGGAGTGTCATCCTTGAAAACCGACCTGGCGCGGGCGGTAACCTTGCCGCTGAGGCGGTTGCCAAAAGTGCCCCCGATGGCTATACCTTGTTATTGGCACAAACCGACAGCGTGATGGTGAGCCCCTGGCTAAATCCAAGCGTCGGCTACGACACGCTCAAGAGTTTTACCCCAGTCGTTCAGTTGACCATTACGCCGGGTGCGATTGTGAGTGCCACCAATTCAACCATTCGTACGCCGGCTGACATGATTGCCAAGGGCAAAACGGCTGAGGGTCTGCGCTGGGCAACCGCCGGCGCGGGGACCTTTGGTGATTTGCTTGGCGAACAATACAAAAAGGCCATGAACATCAATTTAGTGAACACCGCGTATAAAGGTGCACCGCCAGCCTTAACGGATGTGATGGGTGGGCACGTCGATGTGGCCTTGTTGTCGCTGGGTTCGGTATTGCCACAAGTTAAAACGGGTAAGTTGCACGCAGTGGCAGTAACTACCGCGAACCGTGCCACGTTGCTACCCGACACCCCGACCTTGGCCGAGTCTGGCGCAACCGGTATGGATGGCAGTATCTGGGTGGGGATTTTTGCGCCGGCCGGTACACCGATACCGATTGTGCAAAAGTTGAATGCTGAATTCAATAAGGCCTTGCAACAACCCGACGTCAAAGAAAAAATCATTTCTGTTGGTGTGGACGTTGTAGGCGGCTCGGTCGAAACCTATACCGAGTTTGTAAAAGCTGATTTTGCACGCTGGGGTAAGGTCGTGAAAGACTCGGGTATCAAATTGCAATAGTTCAAGCATATTTGAAAAACCACGACACAAAATACACTTGAGTACTTAGACAGAATCAAGAATTAAGAATTAAGAAAAGGGCAACACCTCGTTATGCAGCTGCAAGGAATCCGCGTCATCGATTTAACCCGTATCGTGTCGGGCCCGTTTTGTACGATGTTTTTGGCCGATATGGGTGCCGAGGTCATCAAGATTGAAACGCCTGGCAAGGGTGATCCGGTGCGCAAGCAGGGTGAATCACCCAATGGGTTTTCGTACTACTTCGCGACCTTTAACCGAAACAAGCGCTCATTGGCGATTGACTTGCGCAGCGAAGAGGGCAAAGAGGTGTTACGAAAATTGTTGGCGACTGCCGATGTGGTGGTCAATAATTTTAGGCCAGGCGTGATGGACGCGATGGGGTTTGGACGCGAGGCCTTGCGTCAAATCAAACCCGATTTAGTCAGCTGTAATTTGACGGGTTTTGGTTTGGATGGTCCGTACGCCGAACGACCGTCTTTTGACTTTATTGCTCAGGCCATGAGTGGCTTTATGAGCGTGAATGGCGATGAAGGCGAGCCGCCTATGCGTGCCGCACCGCCGATCTCGGATCTGTTGTCGGGGATGTATGCTGCGATGGGGATCATGGCCGCGTTGCTGCGCCGTGACCGCACGGGGCAGGGCGAAGAGGTCACCACTGCACTCACTGACAGCATGACAAGTGTGATGTCGTTCTTGGCGTCAAACTATTTTGCGACGGGTAAGTTGCCCGCGCGAACCGGTAACGATAACGCGCTAGTATCGCCTTACGGCATGTTTGATGCGGCCGATGGCCAAGTGGCGCTTGCGCCCAGTAACGACGGTGTGTATTCAAAGTTATTGACAGTGTTGGACTTGGATCATTTACGCGATCGTCCAGAGTTTTCATCAAACAAGATGAGATTTCAAAACCGCAAACAGATTAATGCCGAGATCAACGCAAAAATTGCTGAAAAACCGATTGCGCACTGGATCGAGGTATTGAATCAAGCGGGTGTGCCGTGCGGCCGCGTGTTGAGCGTGCAAGAGGCTTTTGATGATCCGCAAACCCAGCATCAGCAGATGCGGATGACGATTCAGCATCCGGATCACGGTCGGTTAGATGTGCTGGGCTTTCCGATCAAGTTTACCGATGACCCCTGCAAGATGTACCGACCGCCACCAAATCTGGGCGGGGATAATATGGCGGTGTTGACTGAACTTGGGTTGACCGATGACGCCATAGGCGCCTTGAAGGCGAAGGGCGTGATTTGATTTATAGTGGCTAGAATCCAAGGCAGGGCACTGCGGCGACTCCGCGGCTCTGAAGATAGTTCGGTTTGAAGACAAAGTATTGATTGATTGACTAAAACATACGAGGCATTTTTATGAGCGCAACAGGTTCACGTTTTGTCACCATTACCGAGGTCGGTACGCGTGATGGCTTTCAGGCCGAAAAAGAGCAGATCAGCGTTGCCGATAAAGTTGCGGTGATCGACGCCTTGATTGATGCAGGCCTGCGCAGTGTTGAGGCGACCTCATTTGTATCGCCACGCGCCTTGCCGCAATTGGCCGACGCCGCCGACGTGATGGCACAAGTGCAGCGCAAGCCCGGCGTCAAACTCGCCGTGTTGGTGCCCAATGCCCGTGGTGCTGAACGCGCCGCGGCCGCTAAGGCCGATGTGATGGTGGGCTTTATTTCAGCCAGCGAAAGCCATTGCAAAACTAACCTGAACAAAACGATTGACGAAGCGATTGCTGATTTTGCGCAAGTCGTGCCAATCGCCAATCAATGGGGCATTCAAATGCATGGTGGCTTGGCCACAGCCTTCGGTTGCCCGTTTGAGGGTGATGTACCGATCAATAATATTTTAAAGATCGTGGGCGCTTATCATGCGCACGGTATTCGCCGCATTGGTTTTGGCGATACCACCGGGATGGCGACACCACCTGTGGTGACCCGTACCGTTGAGGCCGTGCGTAACAAGTTCCCAGATGTGCAAATCGCCTTGCATTTTCATAACACCCGCGGCGTGGGCTTGGCCAATGTGATGAACGGTTTGCAATTGGGCGTGCTTGAGTATGAGTCATCGATCGCCGGTTTGGGCGGCTGCCCATTTGCACCAGGCGCTACAGGTAATATCTGTACCGAAGACTTGGTGTACTTGTTGCATGAATGCGGCTACGAAACCGGTATTGATCTCGACAAACTGATTTTGGTCGCAAAAGAAGTCGAGAAGATCGTTGGCCGCCAGTTGCCAGGTCAGATGATGAAGGCAGGCCCAAGGCTGAAGTTGATGTCGACCGCTTCGGTGCGCACTGCGGTGGGTTGATCACTGATTGATTTGGGGGAGTCACTCCCCCAAATAAGCCGCCCGAACCTTTGGATCATCCAGCATCTGCTTGGCATCCCCGCTCATCGTGATCAGCCCCGAGTCCATCACATAAGCGCGATCAGCTGCTTGTAAGGCCAACCGAGCATTCTGCTCAACCAGCAACACCGTCAC
>CAIZGG010000036.1 GCA_903932425.1 uncultured beta proteobacterium
CCACCAATCCCTGAGGTCGAAATCTTAATGATCTCTTCTGCAAGTGGCTTGACCTCTGGCGGCAACTGCTCAAGCGTCAGTTGAGGAAATCGTTTAGGTTCACCAGGTTGCGGTGGCGTTTGGCCAATCGCTGGCAAAGCGCATGCTGTCATCAGGCAAAAGCTCACTAGTTGGCGGTTGAAATGCTTTGCAATTTTTTTCAAGATGGTCTCCTAACCCGTTACGCGTCTGTTGCGACACGTTGTTATGTCAGACCTCATCTTATCTCTTATCGTTGAGCGACCCAAACCTATCGTATCTCTGATGGCTCAGTAAACAAAAGTCCGTCAATGCCCCACCTCTCGCTATATAACCAAATAGCGAAAAAAAGCGTACGTTGAAAGCGACTCAGGGTTCAATCCCTCACTTACAGCGCACGCTTTTTGTACAACAACCTGACTAACGACCACCCATCAGTGGTCAGCGACTAATACGAACCACAGCTTAGCTAAACAACTCAACTTTGCCATCAAGGGCCATTAAGCCTAACTGACTACCCATTTTGGGTTGACGCTTAGCCAATTCTGCCTTGAAGGTCAGTAACGCATTTTTATGTGTTTCGGTTTCGGCGGCAGGCGTTGCAACTGCAGCTTCGCCGTACGCAATCTTCGCAGCACCGCAGTCACGATGGTTCACAACAATGACCTGTTTGATGTTGTGCAACTGGATCGAAGCCGCCAGATTTTCCCAAAAGGTTTCTTGCCATGCTTTGAAAGCAGGCGCGACCACTCCAATTGAGGCACCCGCTACGGTAAACGCACTGTACTTGTCGGCTAAGCCATCTTTTGTTTGCCGATCAAACACAAGCTTTTGAAACCGCGGGTCAATACAGGACAACAACATTGCTTCGTAATTGCCAGAGGCTGCAAAGGACAACTGAGGCGCCAAGAAAGCGGCCAAGCCAATGCCCGCAGCCCCACGTAAGAAATCGCGCCGGCTATGGGTAGGTGACAACATATCGGCACAGCAAGAACAGGACAGACCAGAATAAGAAGATGGATATGATGATGACATAACAAACCTCATTAAAAAGTCGGTAATACGAGCCGCGCCCGCTGCTCTGGGAGTCGCTCTCGCCTCAAAGTACTTCTTGATAATAATCAAGAAGGCGCACCATACGCAACTCTAAAAAACGCTAGATTTGTAAAATAAAGCATTGTCGTGAGGATTTGTGATGACCAATGTCGTTTGACAGGCCGCTTCGGCCAAATTGTTCTAGATCACTTGACCACTTCACTGACTATCGCCACAAATTAGCCTGAGGTAATGCTGCAGGCCCTTACCCTGATCCCACTGGCGAGCATACCCGAGCGATACCTCTTCGAAACTGACGCCATCTCGCCAATCGGTGTGGCGCACATGCAAATGTCCGCTAACGGCCACAACAGCTCGGTAGCGCACATGCCAATCATGCGTACGCCGTGTACCACACCAAGGAGTGAAGCGCGGCACGCGCGGTATGCGCACCAAATCTTCACGCAACGGAAAATGACTCACCAAAATCGTGCGTGCGTTTGGAGCTAGTTCGCGTTCAAAACGCGCCTCAGCCGCATCGCAGAGTATTGCATTCCATTGATCCATTGTTTGCATGGTACCTGACTTGATAGCGACCTCGTCTGAGCAAACATTATCGATTTCAGCAGCCCAGGCGACCACCTCTTCACGAGTGACATGATCGGGGCGAAAGCTGTAGTCGTATAAGGTGAATAAAGGCACGATGACGTCACCGGTGGGTGGAAACACGACCCAAGAGTCTTCGGGCGTTACAACCCCACAACGCCTTGCGAGCGCTACAAGCTCGGCATATTTCATCGGAGATGTCATCTTGTCTCGGCGCCGATCGACTAGCCATAACTCGTGGTTTCCGGGCACCCAGAATACTTTCGCAAATTTTTGGGTGCAGAGCATGAAGGCTTCAGTCAACCGCTCAGTGCTTTCACAAATGTCGCCTGCCAAGATCAACCAATCTGCCGGATGAGCCGGCAAAGCGTGTAAGCCTCGCCGATTGGACTCGACGCCAAGGTGTAGATCCGAAATCGCCCAAAGTTTCATGAATTATTTGCTAAAAAATGCCTTCACATACGACTATTGCACCAACAAACGAGCGGCTTGCTCTTGATTTTCGCATGTCACAGAGGCTTGCGCCCGTCTTGCGGACAGCGACCTGCTCTAGTACTCTGTACACACAAAGAATATGAGCTGACAGTTTCTCTTAGCTCAGACAATCCGGAGACCACCCATGAGTATGCTTTCAACGTTTCGATCCATGCATAAGCTGTACGTCTTGATGACCTTAGGGGTCGCCGCCCTGTCACTGAGCGGTTGCGCGACGCAGATCAGCGGCAACGCACCAGCAATCACCGTGGCTGCAAATTCCCAGCTGGTGGTCGAGGAGTTTATGGTGCCTAGCGACGAGCCGGGCATCAACCTTTATGTTCGGAATAAGCGCTTACCAACAACCACGTCGTTTAATAAAGACAATGTCGTTTTATTCGTACATGGTGCGACCTACCCTTCAGAAACGGGCTTCGATCTGCGTTTGGACGGTTTGTCATGGATGGATGTCTTGGCGCAACAAGGCTTTGATGTGTATATGGTCGATGTCCGCGGCTACGGCAAATCAACCCGCCCTGCCGCGATGGATCAGCCAGCAATGGATAACAAGCCCATTGCCGACACAGACACTGCCGCACGCGATTATGCTGCTGCGGCAGACTTTGTACGCAAACGCCGCAGTGTCGAAAAAATCAACGTGATCGGTCATTCTTGGGGAACCGCGATTACCGCGCTGTACACAACTCGCCATGCCGACAAGGTTAACCGTCTGGTCCTGTACGCGCCGGTCTGGTTGCGCAAAACCGCGTCTTTAACAGACTCGGGCGGCGCCTTAGGTGCCTACCGTACCGTCACGATCGAGGCGGCGTTTAAACGCAAGAGCACGGGTGTTCAACCCGGCCGAGACCCGCAGCCAAAAGAGTGGTTTGATGCCTGGGCAGAAGCTACTTTTGCCTCGGATCCGATTGGCGCGAAAGCCAATCCAAAATATGTCCGTGCGCCAAATGGCAGCGTGTTGGACAGTCGTTTATTCTGGAGCGCTGGCAAACCTGCCTTTGACCCAAAATTACTGACCGTACCCACGCTGTTAATTTTGGCAGAGTGGGATGCGGACACACCGCCGTACATGGCAGAAACATTGTTTCCGTTATTGACCAATTCGCCTAATAAAAAGCTGGTGATGCTCAGCGAAGGTACCCATGGCATCATGAACGAGGTCAAACGGTTTAGTCTGTTTAACGAGGTAACGCGGTTTTATCAAGACGGACTACTCGTGCAACCTAAATGAGTTTAGCCACAACACGTCACGAAAAAAATATTGATGTAGTTTCTTTGGGTGAGGCGATGGTTGAGTTCAACCAAACCTCGCCCGAGCAGCCACAATATTTACAAGGCTTTGGCGGCGATACCAGCAACGCGACCATCGCTGCGGCGCGCGCAGGGGTGCGTACAGCCTACCTCACCCGCTTGGGAGATGATCTTTTTGCACAACAATTGCGTCACCTTTGGCAATTAGAGGGCGTCAACACCGAAGGTATCGAACTCGATGCTCACGCCCCCACCGGTATTTATTTCGTCACCCATGGCCCAAACGGCCATGCCTTTAGCTACCGGCGGGCAGACTCGGCAGCCAGCAAAATGAACGTCAACTGGCTATCGGGCGCCCCGACAGCACTCATCGGGCGTGCAAAATGGCTTCATGTATCGGGCATCTCGTTAGCCATTTCTGAACAAGCCTGCAACACCGTTTTTGCGGCACTCGATATCGCTCGCAGAATGCGCACCTTGGTATCTTTTGATTCAAATCTAAGGCTTAAGCTTTGGTCGATTGAGCGGGCGCGGATTCATATTGCCAACACAATCAATCGGTGTGATTTATTTTTACCTAGCCTTGAAGATATGACCGCGCTGACGGGGATCACAGAACCTGAAGCGATCGTGCGTTGGTCGCATGACCAAGGTGCGCTGCGCGTTGTGCTCAAACTCGGCCCCAACGGCGCGTTGGTCAGTGAGCAACGGGTGCCAGCAAGCGGTAAGGCTGGACAAGCTCAGTATGATTCAGTGTTGATTCCTGGCCATCAAGTCAATACGGTCGACGCGACCGGTGCAGGCGATTGTTTTTGCGGCAACATTCTCGCGCGCTTGTCACTAGGAGATGACTTGGTGACTGCCGCCCGCTATGCCAATGTGGCGGCCTCTTTAGCCGTGCAACAATGGGGCGCAGTGGCGTGCCTGCCAACTGCACAGCAAGTGCAAGATCTTTTGTGACACGTTCGTGCCTAGCGGCTTGATCTAGCAGCTAGACGCAAAAGCCTGAGTACCTATCGCAGCTAAGTACTCACGGTGCAAGGTGCGCTGCCTGTCGGGCCAAGTTTTCGATGCGCCCGAAGTCAGCCTGAGCCAACGCGTCGGCCGGAACTAACCACGAGCCACCCACACAGACCACATTGGGCAAGGCTAAGAACTCAGGTGCATTTTGTGCAGTGATACCACCCGTCGGACAAAAGTGAATATGCGAGAAAGGCCCATAAAAAGCCTTAAGCATCGCAACACCGCCGGCTTGCATTGCCGGAAAAAATTTCAATTCGGTATAGCCGTCACTTTGCGCCTGCATGATTTCGCTGGCGGTGGCAACGCCCGGCAGTAACGGCAAACCACGCTCACGGCAGGCAGCCCCCAGCTGCGTTGTATAGCCAGGGCTCACAGCAAAACGCGCACCTGCCTCAAGACAATCATCGACATCGCGTGCATTACAAACGGTACCCGCCCCCACGACCGCTTCAGGCACCTCGGCACGAATCGCACGCATGCAGTCAAGTGCAACGGCTGTGCGCAAGGTGATTTCAAGCATCCGTATGCCACCCGCCACAAGGGCTCGCGCCAGCGGCACGGCCTGAGCAACATCATGCAACACGATGACCGGAATAACCGGTGCCTCTTGCATGACTTGCTTTGCGGTCAAAGAAACGAAAGACTGCGTCATTTAAGCTTCCTTGCCGGGTGAACGCGACTCACTCTGCGACCTTACGTGACAAGCCTTTAGGCAAAGGGAACGAAACATTTTCATGCAAGCCCTCCATGGTGCGTACCGAAATCGCACCTAAAACCTTTAAGCGTTCAATAACTTGTTGCACGAGCAATTCAGGCGCCGAGGCACCGGCCGTAATGCCGATGCGACTACGCCCAACCAACCATGCTGGGTCAATCGATTCGGCACCATCAATCAGGTAGGCAGGGATACCTTTACGTTCGGCGACTTCGCGCAAGCGATTTGAATTTGAACTGTTTGCACTACCCACCACCAAAACAAGATCTGACTCAAGAGTCATCACCTTGACGGCATCCTGACGATTTTGTGTCGCGTAGCAGATGTCACTTTTTTTAGGCTCGATGATCGAGGGATATTTCGTGCGCAACGCCATCGCCACGGCTGCGGCATCATCCACCGACAAAGTTGTTTGCGTGACAAACGCCAGCTGCTCGGGATTGGAGACCTGAAGCGCCTCAACATCTTGAACCGTTTCAACCAAAAACATGCCGTCTTTGGCTTGCCCGATCGTGCCTTCGACCTCAGGGTGTCCCTTGTGACCGATCATGATGATTTCGCGGCCAGCCGCACGCATGCGCTCGACCTCAATGTGCACTTTGGTCACAAGCGGGCAAGTTGCATCAAACACCTGCAGTCCGCGCGCTTCGGCATCTTGACGCACAGCCTTTGACACGCCATGCGCAGAAAACACAACGATACCGCCCGCTGGCACTTGCTCAAGCTCGTCGATAAAGATCGCACCTTTGTTGCGTAAATCTTCAACTACATAGCGGTTGTGCACGATTTCGTGTCGCACATAAATTGGCGCGCCATGCAACTCAAGCGCGCGCTCAACGATATCAATCGCACGATCAACACCTGCGCAAAAACCACGCGGCTGCGCCAGCAAAATCTCTGCATTGTGGCTTGGAAGATTTTTTAGATCTACGCTTGAAACGGCTGGCATCACAGCACTCCTAACAAGTCAATATCGACGCGCAAGGTAATACCGGCCAAGGGATGATTGAAATCGAATAAAGCACTGTCATCGCTAATTTCTTTCAACACGCCTGAATAGCGCCCACCATTAGGCGCCGTGAACTCAACCATATCACCCGGGGTGAAGCCCGCATCCGCGCCCGCGTTTTCATTGAGCATCGCACGCGACACGCGTTGGAGCAGATCAGGATTGCGGTCGCCATAAGCATCTTGAGGCTTGAGCGTGTAACTGAAGCAATCCCCTTCAGGATGCCCGAGCAAGGGGGTCTCCATGCCAGGCGACCACTGCCCGCCCCCTAGCTGCAAGGTGGCGGGACGGCCAGTAAAGGTATCCATAAAGGTCGAACCAGCCGCGGGGCCGCTTTCAAGAACAATGCGGTAGTGCAAGGTCAGGTAAGAGTCCGCACGGACAACGGGCGGAACATTTGTCGTTTGATCATTCAAAATCTGTCACCGTATCAGGCTTGGCAAAACGCCTATTTTAGAGCCTTCGAGATGACCCTGCGCGACACAATCCCTTTAAACCAACGACCGCGCGAGCGCCTGATGCAAGCTGGCGCCTGCGCACTCACCGATGCTGAACTACTAGCGCTGATTTTAGGTACGGGTACGCGCGGCCAAAATGCAGTCGATTTGGCGCACGCCCTCTTAGCTAAATTCGGTGGCGTCAGGCCCCTGTTAAGTGCCGATATCAACGAACTTCGTGGGGTCTGCGGCTTGGGTGATGCAAGAATTTGTCAGTTATCTGCCATTTCGGCGCTAGCCCGACGCGCGCTCGAAGAGGATCTGAAACGAGACTGCTCCCTCAAAAATCCGACTCAAGTCAGGGCGTATTGCACAGCGTTACTGGGGCATGCGTCGATTGAGCGTTGTGTGGCACTATTTTTGGATAATCAGCATCGACTCATTCACACCACCGAGATTTCGCACGGCACCCTCACTGAGACGACCATTTATCCTCGCGAACTGGTTAAGGCTGGTTTAGCGCACCATGCCGCCGCAGTGATTTTGGCGCATAACCACCCCTCGGGGTGGGCCAAAGCCAGCCGTGCGGATATCGAATTGACCCAGCAACTCAAGCAATCGTTAGCAGTAGTGGACATCACCTTGCTAGACCACTTGGTCATTGCTGCCAATCAAGTGGTTTCGATTGCTGAGTTGGGTCAGTTATAAACGTCAGGCTCTTTCAAAAATAGCCGCAATCCCCTGGCCGCCACCAATACACATTGTGACCAACGCATAGCGACCGCCAGTGCGGTGCAATTCGTAAATCGCTTTAGTGGTGATGATGGCACCGGTGGCGCCCACAGGGTGACCCAGCGAAATACCGCTGCCATTCGGATTCAGGCGTGCAGGATCAAGCTTGAGTTCTTGGGCGACAGCACATGCTTGTGCAGCAAAAGCCTCGTTGGCTTCGATGACGTCCATTTGGTCAACGGTCAAACCGGCACGCTTCATGACGGCCTGGGTGGCGGGCACAGGGCCAATCCCCATGATTTTGGGATCTACACCCGCATGGGCGTAGGCCACCAGGCGCGCCAGTGGCTTGGCACCGCTTGACTTAAGGGCTTCGCCACTCATCATCATTACCGCGGCAGCGCCGTCGTTAATGCCAGAGGCGTTGCCAGCCGTTACCGTGCCGTTTTCTTTCACGAACACCGGGCGCAAAGCGGCGAGGCCTTCAACAGATACATCAGCACGAGGGTGCTCATCGACTTTGAACTCGACTTCACCTTTGCGGGTTTTGATCACAACGGGCACGATCTGGTCGTCAAAACGGCCTTCTTTTTGAGCGTGGATGGCGCGACGATGCGACTCGGTTGCTAACGCATCTTGAGCCGAGCGCGAAATACCAAACTGGTTGGCAACGTTTTCAGCGGTCACGCCCATATGCATGCGACCAAAAGGATCGCTTAAGGCCCCTGTCATCATATCAAGCATGACCGAATCGCCCATCCGGGCACCAAAGCGCTGGGTTTGCGAAAGATAGCCCGCACGACTCATCGATTCGGCGCCGCCGCCAATCGCCATTTCGGTGTCGCCCAGCAAAATCGACTGGGCGCTAGACACAATCGCCTGCAAACCCGAACCGCACAGGCGGTTGACGTTAAACGCAGCTGAACTTTGTGGCAGACCGCCGTTAATAGCAACCACACGCGACAAATACATATCGCGCGGCTCGGTGTGAATCACATGGCCAAACGCCAGATGCCCGACTTGCGAGCCGTCAACACCAGAGCGTTGCAACACCGCTTTGACCACCGTTGCGCCCAAATCAATGGGGGCAACATCTTTTAGGCCACCGCCAAAATCACCGATTGCGGTACGGGCAGCCCCAGTTATCCAGACTTCACGCATGTTGCGCTCCTAATAGGTTTATGATTTGCTACGAATTTATACGTGCACGCTAAGTAGCCATAAGCATAACCCGCGCAAACAGCCAAGAGAAACTGATGAGCATCCCTTACTCGATTCTAGACCTTTCGCCGATTCCACAGGGCTTTACCGCCTCAGACGCCTTGCATAATTCTCGAGATTTGGCTCAGCATGCCGAGCGTTGGGGCTACACGCGCTATTGGTTGGCAGAACACCACAACATGATCGGCAACGCGAGCTCAGCCACGGCTGTGATTGTGGGCTATGTGGCCGCGGGCACGAAAACAATTCGGGTTGGTTCAGGCGGGGTGATGCTGCCTAACCACGCACCGCTTGTAATTGCCGAGCAGTTTGGTACCTTGGCGGCGCTTTTCCCGGATCGTATTGACTTAGGCCTGGGTCGTGCACCCGGCACGGACCAACTCACGGCTCGCGCCTTGCGTCGCGATCTGTTGGGCAACTCAGATCAGTTTCCACAAGACGTGCAAGAGCTGCAGCACTATTTCGATGATATTCAACCGGGGCAAGCTGTCAAAGCCATCCCTGGCGCCGGTTTGCATGTGCCTATCTGGATTTTAGGCTCGAGTATGTATGGCGCTCAGCTGGCCGCGCACTTCGGCCTACCTTATGCCTTTGCGTCGCACTTCGCGCCGGATTACTTATTGCAGGCGATGCAGGCCTATAAAAGCCTGTTCAAGCCTTCCACCCAGTTGACCACGTCGCATGCCATGGTGGGTGTCAATGTGGTGGCTGCGGATACTGACGAGCAAGCGCGATACCTCTTTACAAGTCACCAACAAAACGCCACGCGTATGCGACGCAATACGCGTGGCCAGTTACCACCCCCAATTGACGATATCGACACGTTTTGGACACCGCACGAAAAGGCCTCAGTCAATGAGTCTTTATCTTGCTCGGTGGTGGGTTCACCCGAAACCGTGCAGCGCGGCCTTGAGCGCCTGATCGAACAGACCGGCGCCAATGAACTTATGATCGCCGGCCAAATCTTTGATCACAAGGCGCGGTTGCATTCCTTCGAAATTGCCGCGCAAGCAGTTCGTAATATTGAACCGGCGCTCGCGCTTGCCTAGGGTTTGATACAAGCCCCTTTGTTTCAAAAGAGTCGTTTATGTCTGCCAGATTGAGTGCGATGGGCCTGCCCGGCTGGCTTTTACTGATGGGTGCGCTAACGGCGATCGGCCCGGTTTCGATCGACATGTATTTGCCGGCGTTTCCTGAGATGGCAGCAAACCTGGGCGCGACAGGCAGCCAGGTTGAGCGCACGCTTGCCGCCTACCTGATCGGAATGGCTGGCGCACAACTCATTTACGGGCCCTTAGCGGATCGCTTTGGGCGTAAACCCCCTTTGTATGGCGCCCTGCTGGTTTACATTTTTGCGTCGGCAGGGTGTGCCCTTGCCCCGACCGTCGAATTTTTAACGGTCTGCCGAGTTGTTCAGGCGATGGGCGGCGCCGCAGGCATGGTGATTTCACGTGCCGTGGTACGCGATCATTACAGTACCCAAGAGGCGGCGCGTGCGTTATCAATGCTGATGCTAGTCATGGGGATCGCTCCCATTTTGGCGCCCTTGCTGGGTGGTCAGGTACTTGCGTTTGCGGGGTGGCGCGGAATTTTTGCGGTCATTACCTTTGCAGGCATCGCTCTGCTGATTGCCGTATCCCGCATCATGGTCGAAAGTCTGCCTGTCGAGAAACAGGTCGCCCTGAGCTGGGGGCATATTTTTCGAACATACTGGGGCTTGGCCACCCATCGTCGTTTTGTCGCCTTCGCGCTCTCTGGGGGGATGGGTTCGGCCACCATGTTTGGCTACATCGTGGCATCACCTAGGCTTTTTATCGAGTTTTTCGGCGTGTCGCCGCAGTCTTACGGCTTCATTTTTGGTCTGAACGCCTTGAGTTTGATTGTGGGTTCGCAAGTCAGCGCAAGGTTGCTGAAAAAGCACCGCCCTGAAAGGCTATTACCGTGGGCCTTGCGCGCCATGATGGCCGCCGGACTGAGCGCCTTGGCGCTAAGTTTGCTTGGTTGGGTCACAATGCCACTCATGATGCTGTGCATGATGAGCTTTATGTTTACGCAAGGTTTTGTGGGACCAAACTCGGCCGCCATGGCATTGTCGGATCAAGGGCGCCAGTTAGGTTCTGCCTCGGCCATGATGGGTATGTTTACGATGTCTTGCGGCGCCCTGGCCGGCTTGACCGTCAGCCTGTGGGACACGGTCGGCCCAGCACCTCTTGCCTGGATCATGGGGGGCTGCACCACGTTGGCCTTTTTACTCGGCCGGGCCGCCCGTCGCGCCTAAAAAAGCGCCGACCGCGACCTGACCCGTCCTCGGTACAGCCCAAGAAGTACCCCAAGTGCCTAGGGGCTTGATCAAAAACCCTTTTTCGTATTAGAATGTCAGACTTGATGCGAATCTCTGAACAAATAATAGGTGTAGCCCATGGCACGTGTATGCCAAGTGACCGGAAAAGCCCCAATGGTGGGCAACAATGTTTCACACGCAAACAACAAAAC
>CAIZGG010000037.1 GCA_903932425.1 uncultured beta proteobacterium
AACTCATTCGCAAATTGCTTGAGAGCGTCGTGATCAAGATCCGTCAACACCAATTGCGCGCCATTCGCATAAAAAAGCTTCGCAACCTCGCGCCCGATCCCGCCATTCGCACCGGTCAATAGCAGCACTCTATTGTTAAAGTCGTACATGTCAGCCACCTATAAATTTAATATGAAAGGGACTTAATCCGCCGTTGCGCCTGACGCCTTGACCGCCCCGGCCCACAACGCGATACCCTTAGCGATGTAGGCATGGCTATCTGCCGCAGACATATCCAGAGGCTCAGCACCAAGCTTAATCAACCGTTCACGTAGAGCGGGATCTGCTAGAGCCTTTCTGACCTCGCCATTCAGTTTGTCAACAATGGGCTTAGGTAACCCAATCGGTGCCAACAGACCCGCCCAAGTCGTTGCATGAAAGCCTGGCACGCCAGACTCTGCAACGGTAGGTATCTGAGGTAAAGCTAGCGAGCGATGCCCGCTCCCCACCACAATCAATTTGAGCTTTCCGTTGACAACGTGGGGCAAGACTGCCGGACCCGACTCAAACATCAGGTCAATATCACCCGCCATCAGCGCCGTCATGGCTGGGGTCGCACCCTTGTAAGGGACGTGCGTC
Source organism: uncultured beta proteobacterium (assembly GCA_903932425.1). Classification (GTDB taxonomy): domain Bacteria; phylum Pseudomonadota; class Gammaproteobacteria; order Burkholderiales; family Burkholderiaceae_B; genus Zwartia. The sequence continues at coordinate 619 of CAIZGG010000037.1, forward strand.
ATCTGCATACCCGTCTCAACCTTCAACAACTCCATTGTCAGGTGGTTCGTCAAACCGGTGCCACCAGAACCATAGTTCACCTGCCCCGACTTTGATTTAACAAACGTAATTAATTCTTTTAGAGTCGTCGCCGGAAAATCGCTTCTGACCGCAATGAATTGAGGCGCCTCAACCGCCATCGCAATAGGCGTAAAGTCGCGAAGAGTTTTGTACGGAATATTTGGGTATAGAGCCTCGTTGATTGCTAGCGGCCCGCTTGAAGCAAAGAGTAAGTTATAGCCATCAGGGGCCTGTCCTTTGGCTGCCTCCATCCCGATGATTCCACCCGCACCGGGCTTATCCTCGACCCAAAAATTCTGGCCAAGCGAATCAGTTAACTTTTGGGCCAACATTCGAGCAATCAGATCGGCAGTCTGACCGACTGGAAAAGGCACAATGATTCTAACCGCGCGATTTGGATAGTCGCCTTGCGCATGACTCAAACTCATCACCCAACTCAACATAAATCCCAAAAGGATTTTTTTCATGTCTTGCCTCACCATTTGATTTATTGTTATTTGCTGCTAAAACTGTAACAGTTTTAATACAATCGCATAGTATTCAAAAGGTTTTCTTGAAGCTCGGTGTCAAGATACCGCTAGAACTCATGGAAATTGACGATCATCTGGCAGCCCGTTCTCGATTCTTCACCAAACAAGCCTTCAAAATGAAAACTCTGATTTCGTTAACGCACGCTCAAGCAATGGTAGACCCCCAGGGGATTGCTACCCTCACCATCTGCGACGCAGGCGCCTTAAATATCCTGTCAACGCCCGTCATTCGCGACTTAACTGATGCATTAAACGAACTAGCGCACGCCCCTGAAATACGCACCTTGATCCTCAAAGGTACGGGCGATAAAGCGTTTGTTGCAGGTGCAAATATTAACGAAATGGCGAACCTCAACCGACAATCTGCCATCACTTTTATTTCAAATCTACGCGACTTGTGCGAAGCCGCGAGAATATTCCCTGTACCAGTTATCGCACGCATTCCAGGTTGGTGCTTGGGCGGCGGCCTTGAACTTGCAATGGCTTGTGATGTTCGCATCGCCACACACGGTACACAGTTTGGTATGCCAGAGGTCAAAGTCGGAATACCGTCAGTGATTCATGCCACACTGATGCCGAGATTGATCGGACATGCACATGCGGCCTGGATGCTTCTGGGTGGCGAAAATATTGGCACTGAAAAAGCGTTGCAGTGGGGTTTGATCAACGAAGCGGTTAATCCTGAAGA
>CAIZGG010000038.1 GCA_903932425.1 uncultured beta proteobacterium
GCCAGTACACCAACCCACGAATTTAATTCAACGCCTTGCACACCTGCTTCAGTAAACGTTGGGACATCTGGAAAGACCACTGAACGCTTTGCGCTAGGTACACCAATCGGAATCAGGCGACCTGTTTCGAGAAATTGCGTCACAGATGACGCCGAGGCAAAGGCCAAGGGGATGTGGCCGGCCACGACATCGGCTGCTGCCGGACCACCGCCCTTGTAGGGCACATGCACCAAATTCGCGCCTGACCGTTGCTTGAGCAGCTCTCCTGCCACCTGCGTGATACTGCCAGTGCCAGAGGTGCCAAACTCAAGGCCCTTGCCATTGGTCTTTGAGAGTGCGATCACCTCGGCTAAGGTTTTTACGCCAACTGACGGGTGGGCAACGATGATAATGATCGAGTCACCGACCTTAGCAATGGGAGAAAAATCATTTAACGCATCGAAACCCGTGCGTTCGTAAACATGTGGATTAATCACCAACGTACCATCTAGCGCTAACAAAAGCGTATAGCCGTCGGGCGCTGCTTTAGACACTAATTGAGCTCCAATATTGCCCGAGGCGCCCGGTTTGTTTTCAACGATCACTTGTTGATTCAAACGCTTTGCAAGTGCGGTAGCAACAATGCGCCCGCCAACGTCGGTCACGCCACCTGGTGCAAACGGCACAATTAAACGAATCGGCTTGTTTGGGTAGGGCTGAGCCTGCACACCGAGTGCCGTGAACAGAGGCACGGCCATCAACAACGCGATCAGCATACGAGCCTTCGAGCGTGGCAACGTACCGCTGTCTGTTTGGGATAATTTGAGGTTAAAGATTGATGCAATAATTTTTTTCATAAGATGACTACATTCGGTGGCTGACTGCATTTCAATTTGTCTCTACCTTTTTCAGCATCGTCTCAGAACGGTGTGACTACCCTTTTGAGTCGGCCTAGATCGTTGCAGGGCTGTGTGCTTATCTTCACAATCGCCCCACATCGTTGCAACTTAGCCGAGCCCACCGGCTGCCCTCAGTGTTTCGATTTCGTGCGTAGTCATACCCAGCACATCGCCGAGCACAGCCTCGGTATGCTCGCCCAAAGAAGGCGAAGGGGTACGCACCGACCCAGGTGTGGCCGACATACGAATCGGCACACCCACCACGCGTACGTTGCCAGCACGCGGATGCACCATATCAACGATCGCACCTCGTGCAACCACCTGCGGGTGCTCAACCACTTGCTTCACGTTATTGATCGAGCCCATCGGTATGCCTGCACCGACCAGGATGGCTTCCCACTCAACGAAACTGCGCGTCAGAAAGACCTCTTGCAGTCTGTCAATCAGGGCTTTGCGATTTTGCATGCGCGCGCTGTTGGTGGCGAAGCGCGGGTCGTGTGTCATGTCAGGGCAACCGATCAGTGGGCAAAACTCGAGCCACAACTTATCGCTGCCAACCGCCAACGCCAAGTCTTGTGTTTTTGTACGAAAGGTTTGATACGGTAACAAGGCCTTATAGGCTGTGCCCATCGGCCCCGCGATGGTGCCCGTCGAGAAATAGTCGCCGATCATGGTGCTCAGCAGCGATAACTGACCTTCGAGCATCGAAATATCAATCGACTGCCCTACCCCGGTTGCATCTTTAGCACGTAAGGCCATCATGATCCCGAGGGCAGCATTCATGCCCGCAGTCAGATCCGCGATCGACACCCCCGCACGTGCACCATGCCCGCCCTCGTCTCCTGTCGCACTGATCATGCCGCTTTCGGCCTGTACGATCAAATCAAGCGCTGGGCGGTCGCGATAAGGACCATCTTGCCCAAAGCCTGAGATTGAACAATAAAGGATGCCAGGATTACGCTTGCGAGCCACTTCATAATCGATCCCTA
>CAIZGG010000039.1 GCA_903932425.1 uncultured beta proteobacterium
CGCATTAGCAGGAGCAAAGATGTCAGTTGTAAAGTTGTCAAACGAACTACCCGCACCTAAAGGTTGGGTACGGGCAGAGCTTGAGCAAGACTCTTCTTGGATCCGCCCGCTCACCACGCAAGAAATCACTGATCTTGAAAGTAGCTTGCGAAAGGTACTGGCGTTAGGCAAAGCAGAATTTGAATTGTCTGCAGCGGATTTTGAATTGACCGAGTGCACGCGCGCGTTGCTGACTGAAGTGATGCAAGCGACACAAACTCGCTACGGTTTGTGTTTGGTGCGTGGGTTTCCGGTCGCCAACTGGAGCAAGGCCGAACTACGCACCTTGTTCTGGTGCCTGGGCTTATGTTGCGGCGTGCCGCGGCCGCAAGGCAAGCAAAGCCAGTATGTGTCTGATGTGACTAACACCGGCGGCACCTACCGTGGTGGCACAGGGCGCGGCTACAACACCAATTCAAAATTAGATTTTCATGCAGACGGCAGCGACATCGTCGGTTTGATGTGTTTGCAAACAGCGAAAAGCGGCGGCACAAGTTTGCTGTCAAGCTCGTTGACCGCGTATACCGAAATGCAAAAGCAACGCCCGGATTTAGCCGAGGTGTTAACCAAGCCGTTTTATTTCAGCCGCCAGGGTGAGCATGCCGCCGAAGAGCCTCCGTATTATTTGGCCTCAATCGTGGGCGAAAAAAATGGCCGCTTTGCATGCCGGCATATTCGTAATCACATCATCGGTGCGCAACTTACGTTTGAAGACGTACCGCGTTTAACCGCGCAGCAAACTGAAGCGCTTGATATGTTTGATGCCTTGCTTGCGCGACCCGACATTTGTTTTCATATGGAGCTTGAGCCAGGCGATTTTCAGTTTGTGAATAATCACGTCACGCTGCATGCACGCACTGAATATGAAGACTATCCCGAACCCGAGCGCCGCCGTCACTTGCTGAGGTTATGGCTGTCCTTGCCCCAGGCACAGGCTTTACCTGAAGCCTGGCGCATCGCCTACAAGGATGTTGATGCTCAGGCGTTGCGTGGTGGGTTCAGGGGTGTTGGTATCACGGATCAGATTCGTACGTTTGAAAAGCGCTTGTGTAGTGAACATCAGATGGCGTTTAGGGTGTATGAGGATTATGAGGCGATGTTAAAGACTGCCTAAGCAAGTTTGAAAGGCTGGTGCAAGCTGATTGTTGTTCAATCTGTCAGCACTGAGCTGATAGCGCTGAATTGGTACAACTGAATTGGCAATCTTGAAGCAGGCAGTCATCCTCGCCATAAAACTTGTAGTTCATCCTATAGCTTGATCAAGAATCAATCATGAACATCTACGAACAAAATCTCCCTAAAACAGCCGCCAATTACGCCGCGCTAACCCCGGTCGATTTTTTGTTGCGCGCCGCTGAGGTCTATCCAGACCGTTTGGCGGTTGTACATGGCAAGATCCGCCGCACCTGGTTGCAGGTCTATCAGCGCACACAGCAACTTGCTCGTGCCCTGCGTGCCTTAGGCGTGCAAAAGGGCGACACCATCACCGCGATGTTGCCCAACACCCCCGAGATGCTTGAGTGCCATTTTGGTGTGCCTGTGTTGGGGGCGGTGCTCAATGCGCTCAACACACGTTTAGATGCCGCGAGCTTGACCTATATGTTGAATCACGGCCAAGCTAAGGTTGTGATAGTGGATCGCGAATTCAGCAAGGCGATGAAAGAGGCGATCTTAAATGCCAACGTCAAGCCGATTGTGATTGATGTGGACGACAGCGAGTACGACGGCGCCGGTGAGCGCATTGGTATGTACGAATACGAAGCGTTGCTGGCAGGTCAAGCTAGCGCTCAGCAAACAAGCGCATCAGCTGCTGCGGCATCGTCGGCTGGGGTGAGTCAGCTTCAGCAAAACGATCCAATTGCGTTTCAAGGAGACGAGTGGGACGCGATCGCCCTGAATTACACCTCAGGCACCACAGGCGAGCCCAAGGGCGTGGTGTATCACCATCGCGGCGCTTACATGAACGCCGTGAGCAACATCCTTGAATGGGATCTGCCTTCGCACCCCGTGTACCTGTGGACCTTGCCGATGTTTCATTGCAACGGCTGGTGCTTTCCATGGGCAATTGCTGCGCGTGCTGGTGTCAATGTCTGCTTGCGTCGCGTCACGCCCGAAGGCGTGTTTGGCGCGATCCGCGATTATGGCGTCACCCATTATTGTGGTGCCCCAATCGTGCACAGCATGTTGGTCAACGCCCCCGAGGCACTCAAACAAGACGGCATGAGCAAGCTCAACGGCGGCCGTGTCAAAGGTATGGTCGCAGGCGCC
>CAIZGG010000040.1 GCA_903932425.1 uncultured beta proteobacterium
ACTTGGTATCCAGCGCCCTCTCAGGTGCAAGTGGTGTCCAACCTATGTCTGGGCCCACTTGAAGAGGGCGAGTCAGAGTTTCGAGCGCTGGCTGATGATCAAGCGGTGTGTATTGGGTACGCAAATGATTTGGTACCAACCAATCATTTGCCTGTTGAGCAATGGTTGGTGTCTAGGTTGGCAAAACGCTTATATGCGCTGCGCCTTGACGCGCCCGAACTTGGGTTGGGCCCCGATGGCAAAGTGTTGGTTGCGGTGAGTGAGGTTGCAGATCAACGCTCGTGGGCGCTCGAACACTTCAGTTGTTCGTTACAGCAAAAGGTGGCGTCTGATGAAGTCGCTTTACATCGAGCCGTTCGCCTTGCCGTCAAAGAAGAGCTTGCGTTAGCTGCCGCGCTTTTACCCGGCTTGTCTGCTGCGTTACCCCAGCAACTCACTGTGAACGGAGCAGGGGCGTTTGAAGTGGGTGGGCCAGAGGGCGATAACGGCCTGTCGGGCAAAAAGCTAGTGGTAGACGCTTACGGCCCACGCGTGCCGATTGGGGGTGGGGCCTGGTCGGGTAAAGATTTTTACAAAGCCGATCGCGCTGGTGGCATGCACGCCCGGCGCTTAGCCAAGATGATTGTGCAATTAGGCCTCGCCACCGAGGCGCAAGTCGTGTTGGGGTGGTTTCCGGGCGATCAACAAGCCAGACTGTTGCGCGCCACAGGGCCCGGCGGCGTGGCCTTGCAAGTTGAGCAATTCGTCAAAAACTTTGACTTGAGTCTCAATAAAAGTGGCGACTGCTTTTCGCGTAAAGACCTCACCGATATCGCCCGCTGGGGGCACTTTTGTGACGCGACCCTGCCTTGGGAGGTACTAGGGCTTTTGTGATTGGGCAGGCTCATCTTGTGAGGCACATAGTGGCGCATACTGTGTTCTGTGAATGCAGTGCTGGCTTTAATTGCTAGCAACTGCCGTGCCTCTCGACTGTCAGTAATGGTGATGACAGCAACTTAACGATGAAATTTAAGCTGTCTTTAGGTAGGTCGACTTATAGTGATATTTAATCGAGAAATATCAAATAAATACCTGATAATAAACAAAATATACTAATTTTTATTAGTACATTATTTAAGAATATAGTGCTGCTTCTGAGCTTTAATAAAATAATTTAACTGTTATATTGACAGTGGCATCGTGTGATGTCATAATGACACTGTCTTGAACTAAATCAACCATTTTCACATGACCACTCTTAAAGCCCTAGAAGAATTTGCGGGTAACGCTAGCGACTTATGCGCGGCCGTGATTGCGGCAAGCAAGCAGCACAACTGGCGTATTGAGCCTGACTCGATCAACGAGCGGTTGGTGCGTTATTACGCCGGCGAAGGGGTGATCGACCGTCCAAATCGCCAGGGCCGCGATTCGACCTATGGCTTTAGGCATTTGGTGCAACTCATTATGGCGCGACGCTTAAGCCATGAACAAAAATGGAGTCTGCAGTTAGTTGCTCAATACAACCAAGAAACTACCACGGCCGAGCTTGATCGGAGTCTGTTCAAGCCCCTCCAGGCCGAAGACGAGTTCTCTAAACAGGCTGCGGTAAGGTCGCCCGGTGAAGCCGTCTTGCTGGTGCAACAGTTGAAAAGGGATGCCTCGTTAACGGTGAATAATGCTGCTAGCTTGGATATGCTCGCCAAGCAAACGCACGTATTGCCTCGGTCAAGTCGCAGCAACGAGCGCGGCACCTCCAGCACAAAGCCGCCCATGGCGATCACCGACGTGTTGGATGAAGTCAGGCGCATGAAAGATGAGTGGCTGCAAGAAATCTCGTCTTTTAAAAATATGCAGCATAGTGTGCAAGAGCTTAGCTCTCAAGTGAGCGGGCAGGGCTCGCGCGTATCAGAGCTTCACGAGGCGCAGCGTCGCTTAATGTCGACCCTTGAGCAAATGGCGCAAGTGGGTTTTCAGCGTGAACAGGCTTTTATGAAGCACGTGGGTCAAATGCTTGAACGTCACACCTTCGAAGTGAAAGATCAACTAAGTGACTTAGTACAGACGCAGCGTGCGCTTGAACAGCACGCCTCTGAAGTCAAAGCACAGCTTGACGAGTTTGCTAATAAACAGCAAGCCCTGATCGACTTGATAGAAAAAAAACAAAAACGCGTGGCTGATTCATAACGCCACAGCAGCTCTCAACGCTTGATCGTTTTTAGAACGTAATCGTTCGTTTTAAACGACTTTGCTTCAAACGCAGTCCCTAAAAATCTGCCACCTATCGTGGCGGCAAGACTCCTGTTGTCTAAAAAATCCCAAACGGAGCCTCAACATGAGCACACCTTATCCCTTAGAAGTTATTTTGACCCCCAATAAACCTGCCCTCGCCGAAACTGGCACGCAGCCCTTGCAAGTGCTAGTGCGCTTGCGCCCACAACCGAATCCCAACCAAGTGCGCACGCCAATCTCTTTAGCGATCGTAATTGATCGCTCTGGCTCGATGTCGGGCGGTAAGTTGCGTGCAGCGGTTGACTGCACTCGCGACTTGATTGCGCGCCTGCATGACGAAGACGAAGTCAGCATCATTACCTATGACGATGACGTTGATGTGCTGTTGCCGCTTAGCTCGGTTCAAACAGTGCGCGGCGTTGTTAGTCGTCTTCTGGCAAACGTACGCACCGGAGGCAGTACCAACCTGCATGGCGGCTGGTTGGCCGGTGCCGAACAAATCGCCCCACGCGCCGATGCCAATCGTATCTGTCGTGTCATGCTCTTGTCGGATGGTCAAGCCAATCACGGTCTTGTCAGCACCCAAGGCATTTGTGCACAAGTCAGCCAACTTGCACGCACTGGCGTAACGACCAGCACGGTTGGTATTGGCCTGGGCTTTAACGAAGAGTTGATGACTGAAATGGCGACCGCGGGGCAGGGTACCGCCATGTATGGTGATCGCGCCGCTGATTTGGCTGAACCCTTTGAGGCCGAACTTGGCTTGTTGGCACACACGGTATGGCGCAATGTCACCTTGACGATGCATAGCCCAGCGCAGCGCTGGACGATGCATAACGATTACCCAGCCCGTGGCCGTAACGCGTGGCGTATGGTGTCAATCGCTGCAAATTCTGAAGCGTGGATGGCGCTGTCAGTACCTATGCACGAGGCGCTTGATGGTCAACTGCAAGATGAAGCTGAGGCTTTGTTGCGCGTGACAGTTAAGGCGACGGATGCAGAAGGGGTCGAGCACACGTTTAGCGCAAGCTTGGGCCCGTTGCCTGTGGTGTCACGCCAGGCTTGGCGTGAGATGCCGAGCGACGAGCGCGTAGCGGGTCGTTTCAATGAAATTGAGGCGGCTGACTTACAGCGTATGGCGCGCGAGGCAGTGCGCCATCGCGATTGGCGCGCAGTCGAGCGCATGCTCGATGAGTTGCGCGATCGCGCACAAGACAACCCTTGGTTACAGGCAACAGTGGGTGTCTTAGCGAATCTGTTGGGTAACCGCGATCACGAGCGTATGGAGAAAGAATTGATGTATTCATCAAACCGTATGAAGAGCCGCTTGTCTGAAGTCGATGAAGGGCAATTTCAAAGTATGCAAGAAGAACTGGGCAAGGAGGCTTGGCTGCGCCGCAAAGAAAATCAAGGGCGCGGCTCTGGGCTGTAATCATTTTGCGAGGGGTTGCGCCGCAAGTGGCAACCCCTCGCTCAGCCGGCAGCACCACGACCACTGTCCCCCCAACTTCATTACCTTCGCGCGCCAGGTGACCCAAGGCGCGCGAATCACCAAAAGGATATTTATGCCAGTTTCAACACAATACTTTGCCTACGGTTCGAACATGGATGTCGAACAAATGGCCCATCGCTGCCCCGACGCTAAAAAAATCAGCGTTGCAACCCTAGTCGACTACCGCTTTGCAATCAATGACCGCGGCGTAGCAACCGTGATCCCAACGCGCGGCGTCAATACAGAAGGCGTGTTGTGGTCAATTTCACCAACCGATAAAGTGTCACTCGATCGTTACGAGGGCGTCAAGAGCGGTCTCTACGATTGTGAACATGTTCAAGTGACGACAGCGACAGGCTTAGAGATGGCGTTGGTCTACATTGCGACAAGTCAACAACCAGGTCAAGCTCGCCCCGGATACATGGAAAATATCGTGCGTGTTGCACGTGCAGACCACGGCATTGCTGAGGCTTATATGCAGGTACTAGAGCAATATCTGCCCGAGGCAAAATCGCCGAGTGCGTAACGCGGATATGAGCGCTGCCGTAGCTTCCTAAAAGTTCTTAGCGTCGCGCTTTGTAATGGAAGAAAACGACGTGCTGCCGCAACTGCCGTCGTAACCGTCTTGAAATTTAGGAAAATCCCACATAAAGCT
>CAIZGG010000041.1 GCA_903932425.1 uncultured beta proteobacterium
AACGAAACGTACGAGTCGACTGCACATCAAGTTTTTGCTCAAGGAAGTCAGGCGCAAGGTATCTGCTATACCAGTACAGAACATCGCAACGCGGTGCTTGAGTTTTTGGCTAAGAAATAATCGATACCCACTAACGCTCGTTGCGAACAAGTAAGGCTTACATGCAGATGAATACGATTACTCGCTTAATGCGACCTCAACGGGTCGCGGTGATTGGTGCTTCAGCCGATATTGCCAAAACCGCAGGTAGGCCCGTTGCTTATCTCTTGAAGCATGGCTTTTCGGGTTCTGTGTATCCCGTGAATCCCAAGGCAACCGAAATTTGTGGCTTGCCTTGTTACCCCGATATTGCCTCTCTGCCGAGCGTCCCGGACGTTGGTATTGTGCTGCTTGGGGCAGAGCGTGCCCATCAGGCTGTGAAAGAGTTGGCGCAACTTGGCTGTGCTGCCGCAATTGTCTTGGCAAGTGGGTATACCGAAGTGGGTGTAGAGGGAGCCCGGCGCCAAGCTGAGTTGCTTCAAGCGGCCGGTGCAATGCGCATTCTTGGTCCCAATACGATCGGTCTCGTTAATATTACCGATCGGATTGTATTGTCGGCGTCGGGCGCACTTGAAATGGATCACTTTCCGTCTGGCGCGATCAGCCTGGTCTCGCAAAGTGGCGGAATTTTAGGTTCGTTGCTTGCACGTGCCTCCGCACGAGGAATTGGACTGGCCAAAATGATTTCCACCAGCAATGAGGTGGATTTAGAGCTCGCTGACTTTATTGATTGGCTTGTGGATGATGAGGCCACGAAGGTCATCGCACTATATGTTGAAACCGTGCGGGATACCGAAAAATTTCGTGCGGCCGCCTTGCGCGCGAGGCTTGCAGGCAAGCCCATCGTGGCCTTCAAAATCGGTCGCTCTGAAGCGGGCGCCAAGGCGGCGATTTCGCACACCGGTGCTTTAGCGGGTTCTGACCGGATGTACGATGCGCTGTTTAAACAAACGGGGATTCTTCGAGCGCAACGTTTTGATGAATTATTAGATATGCCTGCTGCGCTTGCCACAGGGCGCACACTGCGTGGTAATCGCGTTGCGATCCTGACCTCAACGGGCGGAGCGGGGACTTTAGTATCTGATTCCTTAGGTGTTACGGGTTTTGAAACCCCACCTCCAGATGCTGAGACGGCAGCAAAACTCAGAGCGCTTCAACAAGGCGACCATGCAGCGCTTGACCGCAATCCCATCGATGTCACCTTGGCGGGCTTACAGCCCGAGCTTTTAAAGGGTGCAATCAGTGCAGTGCTCGCGAGCCCAACCTATGATGCCTTGGTGGTGATCGTCGGTGCCTCAGCACTTGCGATGCCTGAGTTGATGTCAAACGCCATCAAAAGTTGTATGTCGTTGTCAGACAAACCCATCCTTGCATACATTAGCCCGCACGCGCCAAACATTGGATCGTTACTCACACAAGGAGGGGTACCTGCCTTCTCTGCACCTGAAAGTTGCAGCGCTGCACTAGTGGCCATGCTGCATGCCAGTCACACGACGGCCTCAGAAGCTATCGAGTCAATCGTGACCGCGGCTCAGTTAAGCGCGATCGGTGCCTTACCAGCCGGTAGTTTGGATGAAGAGCAAGCAAAGCGCCTGTTTTCGACTTTTGGTATTACATCGGTGCGCGAACACGTTGTGGCTACACCTGAGCAGGCTCAGAGTGCCGTTGTGGCCTTGGGCGATCGTGCGGTACTAAAAATTCTATCAGCCGAGATTTTGCACAAGAGCGAAGTCGGAGGCGTTGCAGTAAACCTGTCAGCGGCGACTATTTCAGATCGGTTGCTGCAGATGACGCAAGACGTTACACATAAGGCCGGTGTGACGCCCCAACGATTTCTAGTTCAAGAGATGGTTTCAGGCGGGATTGAAATCATTTTAGGCATGCACCGCGATGTTCTGGGAGTTGCCATACTGCTGGGCATGGGCGGAGTGACTGCCGAACTCTTGCAAGACACAACCCTTCGTCTACTGCCCTCAAAAGGTGGTTTGTCTCCAGACGCTGCGCGTGAAATGGCCATGTCATTAAAAACATGGCCCTTGCTTGATGGCTATCGTGGTCGACCGAAGGCTGATGTAGAGGCGTTGATCAAGGCGATCGTGGCATTTTCAGAGATGGTGGCGACCCTTGGTGAGCGATTGCTTGAAGCCGAAATCAATCCGCTTTTTGTCTTGGACCAAGGGCAAGGGGTTAGGGCAGCGGACGGGATTGTTGTTCTTGCTTAACTCTACGTTTTTTTGTTTTTCTTTTTATGCTCTAAAAAGTCGTTCATGAATTTTTGAGGCTCGCCCGTTTCAAAGGCCTTTCCAAATTCTTGAACGCTATCGGCAATTGCATCAGGTAACGAGAGTTGCTCCCAGCGTCTGAGCAGCGCTTTTTGTTGCCTCAGTACGGCAGGGCCGAGTGCCGCAAAATCGTTTGTAATCTCAGCGACTCGCTGATCAAGCTTTGTCAACGGTACAGACTCGTTAATCAGGCCCCATTGCAGTGCCTGAGCGGCATCTATGTTCTCGCCGCTTAACAAGAGCCACGTTGCCTGAGCTTGACCAATTAGCCGAGGCATCAGCGTAGCGTGGATCACGGAGGGAATTCCGACCTTGACCTCGGGCATGCCTAACTGTGTTTCCTCAGCAGCAATGCGCACATCGCAAGCCATGGCAAGCTCAAGCCCTGCGCCTAAGCACCAGCCAGGAATTCGAGCAATGACGGGTACCGGAAAGATGCGAGTGGCTTCGCATAGGTCTCGCAAGCCCGAAATGAAAGCGACCGCTGTTTTCCTGTTTAACTTCGCCATCTCATTGATGTTCGCCCCTGCGATAAAGGCTTTGTCTCCCGAGCCTCTAAAAATTAAGCAACGAAGATCAGCCATATGAGCCAGTTCGTTCAGCGCATTAGTTAAGTCTTGTATGACTGGTGTAGATAATATATTGAGCGTGCCAGCATCGCGGATCGTTAACGTTGCAACGCCGCTTGACTCGATGGTTGCCAGAGCGTGTGTGGAAGACACTAGGGTTTTCATGTATGGTTTTTACACTGATTGAATAATGGTCGAATAGTTGAGCAAAACTGTTAAAGTTTGTTAGATATACAACAACAGTAGTGTCCCAACGTTTCTCATAGGAGATCAAGCTGATTTTGCTCGAAATCGATATTTGAATTTA